>DATNRC010000321.1:0-7139 GCA_036703705.1 Candidatus Obscuribacterales bacterium | reverse complement strand
AAACGTAATCTTTGGGCGGACGTTCCTGGGCAGTTCGACTACCAGGAACTCTCCGATCTTGCTCAAAAGAACGGCGTGCGTAAGGACGCCAAATACCTGAACGGCAAGATTGAACGCAATGAGCCGGCCGATCAAGGCGGTGGCGTTGTCGGTGGGCTAATGGGCAGCATCATGATCAGCATCATTGCGATGGTGGTCATCAACTACTTCATCAATCGGCGCCTCATCAAGAATCCGATGAACGGACAAACGAAAGTCGAACAGATCGAGCTGTCACGGCTTGACTTGCTTGAAGAAAAAGTCACATTTGATGATGTCGCGGGAATAGATGACGAGATGGAGAAGATCAAGAGCCTGGTCTTCGACATCAAGCATCCGGAGCTTCTTGAAACGCTTGGTGGCAGGCTTCCAACCGGCTGCCTTCTCGTCGGTCCTCCCGGCACCGGGAAAACGTACATAGTGCGTGCCATGGCTACCGAGATAGCTCGCAAAGAGGAGCCGGCGCGAAAAGAAAGGGCCGTCGAAGCTGAATCTACAACTACAGTGAAGGCGCAAACCGTGCCGGTTCTGGCTTGCAGCGGCGGTGACTTCGTGGACAAGTATGTCGGCGTTGGCGCCTCCCGTGTGCGTGAAGCCTTCGCTAAGGCGCGCGAACTGCGCGACCAGCACAAAACCTGGGTTATTCTCTTCATTGACGAGCTTGACGCGGTTGCTCAGGTGCGCAGCTCGGGCTTCGGCGCCCATGAGGAGCGCAACCAGACTGTCGGGCAGTTGCTCGTCGAGTTGCAGGGTTCCGAGAACGATAATTCTCGAATTCTCATTATCGGTGCCAGCAATCGTCCTGAGGTTATCGACCCTGCCGTAATGCGTGCAGGGCGCTTAGGTGACCTCAAGATAGAGGTCAGTGCACCCGACAAAGCCGGTCGCGCTGCCATACTCAGGGTCAAGCTGAAGAAGGTGCCGGCTGCAGATGATGTTGACGCCGAAAGTCTGGCGGCTGAAACGTCAGGGCTCGTCGGTGCCGATCTGGACACGCTGGTGGTGAAGAAAGCGCCCGCGTTCGCCAAAAAGCGCCTGATCGCTTCGTTGCCACCCGGCATGCCTGTTTCCCTGGACAGCTTCAAGCCGGAGCAGCTCAAGGTGACGCACGACGACCTCTTCAAGGCCTACGAGGAGATGGTCATGGGCTCTATTACCGAGCTCAAGGGAAGGCGCCTGGCAGCGGATATCAAACGCATGATCGCCTATCATGAGCTGGGGCATTTCACGGTTGCCTACCGGAAATACCTGCAGAACACCGGTAGCTGGGACGGACAGTACGGCGATGCAATAGCTGCGGTTTCTATTCTCGGACCGTCCGGCATCGGAGGCTTCGTCCGCACGGTGCCAGAGCATAGCTTCAAGACTGCGAAGAATCTAAAGTCGACGCTGGCTATTGCACTGGCGGGCAACCGCGCCGAGAAGCTCTTCCTTGGCGATGTGACTGTAGGGGCCGCCAACGACCTGGAGAATGCTACCCGCACAATCAAGGCGATGTTGTTGCAATTGAATATGTCACATTGCAACAACAAAGGCTGGAGGCTACCTGCCATCAGCGCGGAGACCGCGGGACAAACCAAGTATCTGGGTGGGCAGGCTTCCTACAGCATGAGCTACGGGATGAGCGATTTCTCAGCCAAACAAGTGGACGACATGATCGCGTTATTTCTTGACGAGGCTGAGGCGGAAGCAGAAGTGTATCTTCTGGAGGAGCGCGAGTTCATTGAGTACATGGTACCAATCCTGGTGGAAGCCGAGCGGATGCGCCTCACCGAAATCAAGGCCCACTGGGAGAAGATTCACGGCGGCAGGGACCTCTCCAGAGCGGTTGCCTTCCCGTATCTGTGGGACGAGAACCACAGAGGAATGAAGGAAAGGCTGCTTCCGCATGCGCAGAGGCCAGATGCCCAGCACTGACGCTACAGGGAGGCGGTTTGCACCGCCTCCCTTGTTTATCTGTCAAGCAAAAAAGGAACCTCCAGATGTTTGGCCTTTTGTTGTTGAGCAACACTGCCTATGTCAACAAATCGCCAAGGGTAACCTGGGCGCTGTTGATGGCGCTTGCTCTCATCCACCTGCTGACGCTAGGGTGGCTCGACTCCCATCCTCTGGTTCTGGAGCAGCTCGAATTTGTCCCCGCACGGCTGACTGCCGCCTGGCAGGAGGGCAATCCGCTGCTTCTTTTGTCCTCGGGAATGTCTCTTATTACGCAAATGTTCCTGCACTACAGCGGCAATCTCAGTCATCTTTTGGGAAACATGCTCGGCTTGTTTGCCTTGGGCCCGGCAGTCGAAGCCCGCTTAGGAGGGCGTCGCTTCCTCGCACTCTTCTTGTTGTCGGGGATTGCCGGTGCACTAACAATGACTATGATCTCTCCTGCCGATAGCGCGCCTTTGATTGGAGCTTCAGGGGCGATCTTCGGCGTCGCAACAGCGTATATGGTGCTGTGGTGGAGAACTGGGCGTGTATTTTCGCTCGTCATGCTCGGTCCTGTTCCATTACCGCTTTTGCTCAGCGCGCCTGCGGCCGTCGGACTGAAGGTTGGCATGGAGTTGTGGGCAGTTATGACCATGAAAAATGATTTCAGCGGTCCATTTGTCGCAGTGGCGCACTGGGATCATCTTGGCGGGATCGTCACAGGCATCGTGGTCGGTCTGCTGTACCATTATCGTATTCTCGGCAAGCGCCTTCCCTTGCCCGAACACACGCTCATAGAGGTGCCAGATGCGCGGGATCTTTTTCGCTATTTCCGGCGCAAGCTTACCCCTGCTAAGGGTTTGTAGGCGATCTGGTACCATGTGCGGTGCCCAATACTTTAGATCGGCACGACTTAGCGTGCCGATCTAACACGATTTGCATTTAGGAGGGGATTGTCAGGCGCGTTATGCCCGAAACGTTGACTGATAGAGCTTTGACGACCTTCTTCACTGAATATGATACGTTCCGACCCATCAGTTACCACTACAAGCGTGTGTAAGCACGCCTCCCAACTTGCGAGAAAATCATTGTTGCTAACTGAACGTAGGTGCTCATGAGCGACTAGGCCGAAACACTTTTTAAGCTTAGGCGTGGAATGTGGCCTTATGACCGCCAGCAGCAGGAGCGCTTTCAATGTCATCGCTCAGAAAAAGCTGAGCCCGAAAATCATCCAATCCAAAGGAGAGAACCATGGGACCGATATTCTGGCTACCGCCACTACATCTGACTGAAGAAGACTCCGGCACCAGCGTTCACGTAGCGATGGGGGAAATCTTCAAAATCCAACTCAGGCAGACGAGCGCGTCAAGCCCTCAATCATTTATGTGGGTTAGAGTCGGAGGCGATGCTGTCAGATTGTATGCAATCGACGCGGAAGGTATTTTTAGAAACTTACCGACCTATCACTTCAAGTGCATAGCCGAAGGTGAGTCTGAGATTACGCTGAGTTCGGGTGGCTTCACTAACAAAAAGATGACGTTTAGGATCATCGTTGATCCCGTCTTGTGACAAAGGACAAGAAGCGGACGCGATAATACCTTGCTTTCCTGAAGTAATCTGCGCTCGGGCTAATTGCAGTTCGGACTGCTCTCCAATCTTGCTTGGCACCATAAGTGGTGACCAATCTTGAAAACGCTTCTTGGTATGCCTTAAGACTGAGCCGGCAAGCGCTCCTCCAGTGCGCATGACAGGCGGCGGCACAACGCCGCTGCCTGTCTAACGAGGGACTGGCATGTCTCTGTGGCAGCGATCGTTGTTCTTGTAGGCTGGCGCTACTTCGATCGTTACACTCAATCATGCGCGCTGCACCAGTCTGACCAGGCAGCATGCTGCTGAGCAGCGTCGCTCCTTAGGAGATGCGCGCTTATTTTGAAAACGCTCAACTGGAAAGGACAAACAATGCACTACTACGGAAATGCGACGCCTCAGGCGTCCTACTCGTTCAATTTTCCCTGGAGGTGCGGATTGCTTACCACCTTCGGGGTGTTTCTCGTAGGATTCTGTGTGCTCGTGCTCACTGGAGTGGCGATGGCCATCGGAAGCGAGACCTTGCGCGCGCTGCCTGCCTTTAGTGACATCAGTTCAAAGAACTGGAATGCTGGTTTCGAACTGCTTGCGTACTGCGAGATGTTTGGCATGACGATCCTGGTGCTGTACGTATTCGTCGGCTGGTTTCAGGATTTCAACGAGCTGACGCGCTTCGGGCTGGCAAGACTGAGAAGATCTGTCGGCAGAGTGCTGCGCGCGGGAGCCGCTGGCTATGGGTTGGCACTGGCGTTGACGCTCGTTGTCTACTGTTTGGTGCCGCTGCCTTCGCCGCACGACCCGTTTGGCGAATCTGCTAGGACGTTGACTGGGGTGTCCTTTGTGCTGGCTGCTCTCGGCACCTCTGTGGCCGCACCGTTGATGGAGGAGCTGTTGTTTCGCGGATTTGTTCAAAACATGCTGCGAGGCAGCCTGCGCGCGGGATTTGTGGGTCGTTCAATGGGAATGCGCGTTGCGGATGTGACAGCGGTGATTATGACCGCTGCCCTGTTCGCGGCTATGCACTTGACGTTGAGCGGCTTCGTGCCGCTTTTCATCAGCGGTGTGATTCTGGGCGAGGTGTATCGCCGCACCGACAACCTCTGGGCATCTATGGCAATGCATGCGTTCAACAATGTCACGGCAATGGCACTCCTTGCCGTGTCTATTTGAAACGAAGAAAGGCAATCTTCATGATGAACGATCAAACCGAAACAAAAGCACTTGCCAGCATCTGGGCCGGAAGCAAGAGACTGCATTTGCGTACCCGGCTATGCAAACGCGCGCAAACCTTTGCAGCCGGCTAACTGGATAACAGTCAGTCTCATTGCCTGAGCGCGAAGCAAAACATCGCGCAAGCTCGGGAGACTCCGATGAACGATAAACACACACACACGCAAACGGCATCGCCGCTGGAGCCCTTTGTCAGTATTCTTTCTGGCCCGGGTGGGACTCGGGTCATCCTGGCATCATCAATCATGTATGCTCTTTTCGACTGGGCAGGGTTGCGCGTGGATAGAGTTGCCGGCGTCAGCGGCGGCGCACCCGGGGCAGCTCTCTACGCCCACGGCATCCGTGGGAAGGAACTGGTGAAACTGGCTCTCGATCTCGACTTTGGCTCGATGGTCAGCTACCACCTTTCTGCTGCCGAGCTGATCGCGGCAGTAAGACATGGTTGGCGGCAGTGGCGAGCCGGGAAGTTGCCGCACACAGCCGTGCTTTCCACTGTTCCACTCGGACAGACCATCAAAGGTTACACTCAGGGCGCCTGGCCGTCGAGATTCTGGACAGTTGCCATCACGCAAGAGGGACGTCTCATCCTGACCGCTGATGGAATATGGGAGGTTACATGGTCTGGTTGTGTCAGACAACTGTCCGATCAACCTGCTCCTCTTGATGTGGCAATCGCTGCTACCACAAGTATTCCGGGTATCATGCATGGCGTTCCGCTCAAGCTCGGCGATCGAGAGTTGATGTTATTTGACGGCGGCATCAGCGCTGATTGGCCTTCGCTTGATTCGCACCGCGACTGCTCTGCCGATATTGCGTTTGCGCTTTGCGGCCGGCACCGGCTGTTCGTCTTTGATGTCGGTCCAGATCTCAGTCGTATGGGCAGGATTATTGCCGGACTCCGGCACAAATTTGTCAGCACGCCGCCGATACCGTCGACGCCTGATTGGGTGCTCAAAGATGACCTTGTCACTGTCATCGATTGCCCGGTCGGGGATGTCCATACATTGAAGCTCGGTCCCAGCCGCGATTTCAAATGGACCATCATAATGAAAGGCTTTGATGCCACGGTCGCGGCGTTGCAACAGGCGGGATTGCTCAAACCAGACAAAGTACTGGCTGCAAGGAAAATCAGGGAGCGCTATGAGGAAATCGCCTCGCGCCTTCGTGAGGTGCAGACTAGAGCACCGAAGCTTTGCGGAAAAAAATCCAGACGGCTGGCTGAGGTCGATGGCGCTTTGTCTGCTGAGCTTGAAACCCTAATGCGAGATCACGATCTTTATCCTGCCTGAGGCTGCCCATGGAGGAGCAATGAGAAATGAGCATAGGTCCGCGGGCTCGATATCCAATGATCGAGCCCGCGGCGTCTGCTTGAGGTGGTATAAGAATGTTGCAGGTCATCTTCTCATCTTCTGCTCATAGAGGGAAGCGATCCTCTGGAAGAGAAATTCCATGGTTTATGTAATGGAGTGTCTTCGTCAAGATGTCATTTCACCACTGGTTGCAGATTCTTCCATTCCCAGCAGTAACTTGGCGAGAACTGTCGTTGGTAACTGTTTTTGCTTTGTTGGGTATCGCGTCAACGCTCGGCGCACGTGGCGAAGACTGGCAGAGACGCTCAGTCGGCGGCATCAACTACAGAATACAACTGTACACCATTGCCATCAAAAAAAATCCCAAGGACGCTCTTGCCTTTGTGAACAGGGGAATTGCCGAAATACAATTGGACAGGCTCCAATCCGGCATCGATGATATCAATAAAGGCCTGGCACTCAATCCAAAGCTTGCAACGGTGTGGTTGTATGATAGCCGGCAAAGAGCGCACCTCAATCTCGGTCACTTTGATCTGGCTTTGAGGGATGCTACTTTGGCGATTGCGCTTGACCCCAAAAGAGCGTGGCGCTACAAAGAAAGAGCGCAACTATATAGGGCTCTGAAAAAGAATGATTTGGCGCGAAAAGATTTCGACCATGCGATCGCGCTTGATCCCAAACAGTTCTGGTGTTACATGGAACGAGCGAGGTTTCACGAATCGCTCAATGAGTACTCTAAGGCAATTGCTGATTACACGAAGGCAATTCAGCTTGCCGCACATAATCCTGTTCCCTATCGTCTGCGAGCAGATCTGTACCATAAATTAGGCAAGGAAGAGCTGGCCAAAAAAGATCGTGCAGCTGCCCTATTGATGGATGAGCTTTGAATACTCCCGAAATAAAGGCAGGTTACACCTAACCTAACTTCGCCGCAATAGTGACGAAAGCCAAGAAAGATCGGGTACTGACATCGTTTTCAGTCACTAATCAAGAGGGTGGGGTTTACTGGGCAACGTCGGGCGCGGCTCCCGGTGCATACCAGAGGCGCTGCGGTTT
>DATNRC010000320.1:0-2311 GCA_036703705.1 Candidatus Obscuribacterales bacterium | reverse complement strand
ATCTTGGCAGCAAATTTGAGTCACTACATCGACGAATCAAAGCTGCTCCATACGAAAATTTGCGGTTTTGCAGCACTACAAATCCGATTCCCGACCGAAATTTAACTTGTTCGGACCTGTCAGGATGTAACTTAGGCTAGCTCGGGCGGGCACAAGCGTACCGATCGCGCAAGACAAGCGCAGCGATGGCTGTGGCAAGAATCGAGGTAGGTAGCCAGATCATGGCTTTTAAAGCACGACTGCTGCTCCGCTCGACGTCTCCCACAGCGCCGAGACAGGCACGGCTTGAATGCTCTCGTCGAGGCCGATGATATGAGAGCCGGTATAGAGCACGATTCCGCGATGAAATTTTCTCCCTGCTAGTTCTTTCAGCACTTGCAGTCCTTTCGGAGCGCTCTGAGCCAGAGAACCGGCCTTGCATTCAATGCCAACCAGGCGGCCGTCGCGCGCTTCCAGGACAAAGTCAACTTCTTCCCCATATTCAGTGCGAAAGTGGTAGAGACGAGGGGCGGTCTCGCTCCAGGTTATCTGCTTCATCAGCTCCATGAGCACAAAATTCTCAAATACCGCGCCCAGCAAAGAGCCGTTGCGAGCAAGCGCCTTTGCGTCACGTCCGAGAAGGTGACACAACAAACTCGTATCGTTGAGATAAAGCTTCGGGGACTTGACTAACCGCTTACCCAGATTGCCAAACCAAGGCTGCACGGGAACTACCAGAAAAAGCAATTCCAGCAGCGATAGATAGGTCTTTACCGTCGTCAATTTCATGTCCAGCGAGCGCGCAATATCGGAGTAATTGAGAAGCCCGCCGGCGCGCGATGCAATCAACTCAAGCAACTTCGGCATCAGTGCCATCTGCTCGATGTGTCGCAGATCGCGAACGTCCCTTTCAATCAGTGTCGTGATCAAGCTGTCAAACCAGGATTTTCGCCTGCCCGGAATTTGCCTTCTCACAGCCTCGGGATAACCCCCAACGCTCATCAACTGTATCAAGTCGGGCAAATCGAGGCGCGTTTTCGTGTTTGGTCGATTGTCACCGAATATGGTATCAATGAAAGACTCGCGAACACCGTTTAGTTCACCCTGGGATAAGGGCCACAGCGTGTGAATTTCAATACGTCCAACCAGCGTGTCTGCTACTTTCGGCAAAGCAAGCACGTTGGCGGAACCGGTGAGAAAAAATCGGCCGGGGCGGCGGTCGCGATCGACTGAGTATTTGATCGGGAGCATTAGCTCAGGAGCTCGTTGTATCTCATCGATAATTACACTCTCCGGTAAAGTCTCGATAAATGATTGCGGATCATTCCGCGCCGCGTTCAAGAGCGCGAGGTCGTCGAATGATAAATATTCAGGTGCTGACGGCCCCGAAAAGAGTGCCTTCATTAGAGTGCTCTTTCCTGTCTGACGAGCACCGTTGACCAGAACCACAGGCGTGTCCTCGGCAGCCTCAAGAATGGAGTTTTTGAGATTTCTGGGCCAGAGCATGCCAATATCTTAACATGTTGTGCCAGAAATTGACTTTCCAAAAGTCAATTTCCGACTTTTAACCGGGGCGCAAATGCGATCCAGGATTCCAGCGAGAGTCCGGTGGGTGAAGGCTTAAGGTGAAGTTCAGCTCCTGATCACTGCAGGAGATTGCCGGACTTCTGCGCTGCCATGCCCTCGCTGTGAAGCGCTTGCGACATGGCATCAAGAGCAGCCAGGCGTTGTTGCAATACCTGCCTCGGCAAGATTCCCTTCTTCGCGTCCTGGCGGTTGCGCCACTCTTGAGAGAAACGAATTCTTGCCGTTTCCAGGGCATTCAGCGCCGTTCCCGCGCCATATACGGTTGAGCCGGCGGCTGTCATGCGCGAAGACATCCAGGGTCGGTCATCATATTTCCAGGCTCCCACCATGCCTAAAATGCCCGCAGTGATGCGACTAGAGCCGACGATAGTGCCAAAAGCAACGTTTTCTATAGTAGTGTTCTTTGCTTGTTTCCGTTCTCTTTTGATATTGGCTTCCTGGGCGACAAGCAGCTCTTCCTGTCGTGAGTAAATTTTTGCGCGTTTCATTTGATCGTGGCGCCAGGACAGAGTCCCGCTCTCCTCCCTCAAGACTTCGTCCAATTTGAGACGGTCTTGAACGAATCTGGAGGTTTCTTTAGCCTGCGCGTCGGCGTAGTCTTTGCTGACTAGGCGGCGATCGACCAGCCCCGCGAGATTGCCTGAGACCCGCCCGAATATAGGCGTGGCGACGACAAGTGCGCCGGCAACAACATTGAGCAGCGATGCGTGACCGGCGATGTTGTTGTCGCGAAGGCGAGAAGCCT
>DATNRC010000319.1:0-7639 GCA_036703705.1 Candidatus Obscuribacterales bacterium | reverse complement strand
TTTCGCTCTTCCACAGACGAGCCTCTTCGCTATTCGGGTCACGGGGTAGCCGTAAGTTCGCAAGAGCAAGGTTTCATTGACAACTGGCGCCAGAACCCGTTGACGTTGGAGAAGCTGCGCCGGATTGAAATCGTTTGTTGTAATGGGCGTGTTGCTGCGAAAAACAATTGCCATGTCCCTTTCAAATTCGGCGAGGTCGCAAATGAAGGGAAACGCTTGCGATATCTCTTTGCTTTGATAACGCAGAAAGTTCGGAAGCTCATTTAACGTAGTGAATTTGTCACGCGACACATGTCCCGTCGTCAACCAGAAGCGCTCGATCAGGTCCGCCCATTTATCGCCCAGGGCCTTCCTTGTAAGGGGGTAGATGGCGCGACTGAATTGAAATCGATGCCCCCAAATTGAGTTCTGGTATACAGCAACGGGTGGCGAAGTCAACTGTCTCTGTATTGATTGCGGAATCCCCTCAACCCTTCGACCGTGCCGCAGCTTCTCGGCAGCACAGGGATTTGACCACACTTTAGCCATAACTGATTCAATTTCTTGCAATGTAAAACCGCTCATTGGTTCTTCCTCCTTAGGTTGACACTCAAGCTGCCCTGGCTTGTGCATCCACTGCCCCGGCTTGTGCATCCACTGGCCCGGTTCGTGCATCCACTGCCCCGGTTCGTGCATCCATTGCCCTGGCGTGAGCCACCAATTCTGGTTGCTCTTTTGATGCGATCAACTTGATCCGATGCAATTGGTCTAGAATGGCCGAGAATTTTGGAAAGTACTGGTCGCGCTCAAGCAAAATTGCGTGAACCTTCGTCTTGCGGAGCACATAAGCGAGCAGATCGTACACACCGTCGCATATCTTCGAGCCGTGTGTGTCAATCCACAAAGCCTCGCTTCTTCTGTGACCGGCGATATGAATTTGCACCACTCTCTCGAGAGGCAATGCGTCGACAAACGCATACGGATCGTAATTGTGATTGTGCGCATTTACAAAGACGTTGTTAACGTCTAAAAGCATGCCACAATCAGCACGCTCAAGCACCTCTGCCGTGAAGCGCGCTTCGTCCATTTCAGCGCCCGGAAGTGTCATATATGAGGTTATGTTTTCCAGGAGAAACGGAAGACCCATGTATTCCTGGATCTTCCAAATTCGTTCGGCCACATGTCTCACAGCTTCGTTGGTATAGGGCAGCGGGCACAGCTCGTGCAAATGCATGCCACCGATGCCTGTGAAGCACAGATGATCGCTCCACCACGGCGCGCCAATTCTCAAGAAAAGGCTCCGCAAATCATTGAGATAGTCGATATCTATTGGATCTGTGCTGCCAATCGACAAAGATATGCCGTGGGGAATAATCTGAAAGTCGCCGGCCCTGTCCAGCTCTTTCAGTCTGAGGGAACCTGTGTTGAGGTAATTTTCACTGACAATTTCCAGAAAGTCGATCCGCTCGGGATGCTCTAACGTCTCCTCTGCAATCTCCGGGCGATAACCCAAACCCACACCCAATATTGGCAGCATCGCTTTGTACTTCACGAACTCACTCTTCATTGCACTCACCGCCTTTATCACTCTTCCTCTTTGCCAATCGAATCCTTCAATACATGCACTTTCATCGTAATTAAGTTGCGTGGAGAGACCGTGAGTGCCGCACCGAGTCCTTGTACAGGAGGTTAAGAGATTCCGATTAAAGGAAGTTGAGAGGATCCGAGCTTCCAGCAAGTGTTCTTTATCAATGCCTCAAGCCGCTGACTTACACATACAAGCGACTCCCTTTTCGGGAGCCGCTTAGATTTACTCAATCGTTCGGAACCGCATCGCAGAGGACTTGTCTATTGGACTCCAAGGCGCTCCACTACCAGCGGGTGACCTTCAGCCTGATCCAGCTCGACTAGCCTCCTCCCACCTTGAATCCGATGCAAATCCTCTGCGTCCATGGCTTCGTCTCGATTCAGGTCTTGTATCGTTCTGCGGTTTACAACCTTTGGATCTGTTTCTCGTCTCTCAGCGTTCATTTTCGTATCCTCCATTTGCTCTGTCCGTTGTTTTGTTGCGTTGACCCTTTTCAGAGATCACGCATTCCAGCTACCTTTGATGCTTCGCCTTTGGTCCGAATATGCAGCAGGCTTGAACGCAAAACTCTTTCAAGCCTCCGCCCTTGCCTTTCGCACCTTTGATTCCGTGCATCTCTCTTATGGAAAGTTCGCTCAGGACTTTCAAATTGCCAATGATTCTCCGTGCGCTTTCCCTTCCATGTCGACGACATCTCCATTCGATTCCGCGCTTGGTCATGATTGCAATCCTCCATGCTTCTCACAAGAGCACACTAGCGTTTTGCCTTCGCTGCATATCCGCATAGAATGCAAAAATAGTCCGTTTGCGCTTTTCTCGCTCCTGCTCCGCCGCTCAATGCCTTCAATACTTTGATCGACAATCGCTCAGATGACTTCAAATCATGCATCACCCGGCCTCGCGACCGTTCCCTGTCTTTCTGGCCGATTGGCCCTTTCCTGTCTAATTTCATAGTCTTATTCTCCGATTGATTTACTCAGCAATGCACTTGCTCTAGGCTCTGCGCCTGGTAGCAGCAAAACAGAAGGAGCAATTGACAAAACAAGCTACAATAGTTCCCGGCTTGTCTTTTCCTTTCGCTCCTCTTACTCTTTCCATGCGTCTTACCGCCAGGGGTTCCACCCTGCTCAGCTCAGAAATCCGATTGGTGCATGCACTCCTCTTGTCCGTTCTGCAAGTCGCTTTCAGTGTCTTCATGATGCGCCTCCTTTCATCGCACTATTTTTGGTATGCCCCTGCCTTTGATAAATGCCTGTCCTTCGTCGTCACGCTCGAATAGTCCTCCACGAAGGTGGGGGCAACGTGAGTGGGGAGCAGAACGTAATCGATTGAGGAAGCGCGCGAGCTGTCTACTTACCATTACAGCCAGACTCCCTTAAGGTTTCGTTAAATAGCCACTTGCTATCGACAGGACCTCACAACTTCCTCACCTGCGCGGCGCACCATTTCAATGGGTTCTCTCAGATTGGGTGCGTATCATGAGCAAAATACTTTTAGTCGATGACGAACAGGATTTGTTGAAGCAAATCTCTGATTGGTTGAAGCGAGAAAACTACCTGATAGAAGCCACCACTAAAGGCACAGAGGCGCTGGCGATGCTCAGAGCCTACGACTACGACGTCATCATTCTCGACTGGATGCTTCCCGGGGTAAGCGGTGTTGATCTGTGCAAATCATATCGCTCAGCTGGAGGCAAAAGTCCGGTGATGCTGATGACAGTGAAATCTACTGAGGAAGACAAAGAGAGCGGGCTCGATTGTGGTGCGGATGATTATTTGGTGAAGCCCTTCGGTTTGCGCGAGCTCTCCGCACGCATCAGAGCGTTGCTTAGAAGAGCCGGCGATCGGCAAGCGTCGAATGTGCTTCACTGTGCCGAGATCGAGCTTCATCCCGCCGCAAGACGTGTCACACGCAACGGGAGGGAGATTCACCTCGAACCGCGCGAGTTCAGCTTGCTGGAGTTTTTCATGCGCCATCCCAACCAGGTCTTTGATGCTGACGCTCTGATTGCCCGCGTATGGAATTCCGACAGCCTGATTTCACCTGATTCGCTCCGTACTTATATAAAGAATCTCCGCCGCAAGCTGGCAAATCAATCCATTATTTCCACCATGCGCGGCAGCGGTTATCGTTTTGAGGGCTAAGTAATGCTTCGCCGTGTTCGCATCCGCCTTGCTCTGCTTTTTATCCTGCTTACGAGCATTGTTTATCTGGCAACCAGCACTGCAGGAATGCTGCGTTTTTGGGTTCGCATGAATGCCGAGCTGGAGGAGCAAACAAGCACGCTTTCTAGTGAAGTCCAGGCTCAAATAGTGTGCAAGGACGGCATGCCTAATCTTGACAGAACTCCGGTCAAATTCCATCAACACGTCAGCATTCAACTTTATGCACCTGACGGGCAGCTCTTGCAGACTGTCGGAGACAAAGGCGTTCCTGTGTTTGCGCAAAGGCCAGAGGAAGGTGTGAGCCGAGACGGAGTTCGCTATTTGATAAGAACTTTTCCTCTCACCGCCGATGGTGGTAATGACAAGAACAATGCCCCGCCATGCAAGGGCTTTTTGCAAGTGGAAGTTGCGACCGATCAAAGAGATGTTGCCATCCAAACATATTTGGACACGCTCCTTGTCGCAGCTCCAGTGCTTCTCATCGGTTTGACGGTTGCGGGCTCCTATTTCTCATCGTGGGCCGTTCGTCCACTGGATGTGGCGATGGGGGCGCTGAAACGATTTCTCGCTGACGCCAGTCACGAGCTCGGAACTCCGCTGGCAATCTTTCGCGCAACCACCGACAATCTCATGCTGGATGTTGCCGGGCTGCCTGAAGCAGAAGAACGGGTTGAAATATTGACTCGAGCTACGGAGCGCATGTCGCAGCTCGTTGCCGACATGACCCACCTTGCCCGGATGGAAAGCGCAGAACTGACCATGAACTGGCAAACATTGCACCTGGACACCCTTGTCAGTGAAACCGTCACCACTTTCAAAGAATTGCTGGCCGAGAAAAGGCTCAACCTCACTTGCAGAACAACACATGCACTGATAAAGGGCGACCGAAGCGCCATCGAGCGGCTGCTCACAAACCTATTGCAAAACGCGATCAGGTATACCGGCGAAGGCGGGAACATAGACGTCGATCTTTCAGTGCGCAACAACTCGGCGATTTTGTCGGTGGCAGACACAGGCATTGGAATTCCGCGGGAAGCGATCGATCATGTCTTCAAGCGCTTCTACAGAGTCGAAAAGGCACGCACGACTGTCAACGGCGGTTCTGGACTTGGGCTTGCTATTGTCAAAGCCACCGCCACCGCTCATGGTGGCACCGTATGGGTGTCAAGCCGGGAAGGCAGAGGAACGACATTTTTCGTCGGCTTTCCTACTCTGCGCCATGCATGATCTTCTCATGGCGATCCATTCTTCATCTTTCGCGGGTCCGATCGCTGCAAGCCAAAAGAGGGAAGCAAGTAAATCTGCTTGGGCTGTTTGCGAAAGTTATCGGGAGCACTGAGTTCGGTAATGAAAGGAATTCTCGTTGCGAGAGCGGTGATACAAACTCTCCAGTCCTTCGACCGTCAATGAGCAGCCCATGCGTCTGCTCTCGTCCATGAGCTGCTTAAGATAGACGGTGCTGCTGTGGTCGACAACGCTCACTTGAGGGGTGAGAATGACGCGCACTTTGCCACCGCGTGTAATACCATCCCCGAGAGCTGCCCGTACGGATAAATTATTGAAGCATGTGAGCGGTCCCGAAAAGCAAACGTTCGTTGCTTCTCCAGTGCGCTCGATTTTCTCGAGGGGGCTTCTGAAGAGCGAGAAAAACAGTGAAATGAACAGTTGCAGTCTGTGATCGAACGAACCCTCCCATGAGGTTGCTCTTGCCGAGTAATAAAGCAGAATAACTACCTTCATCAAGATTCCGCTCGCTATGCCGATAAGCAAATCCGAGCAGACAGTGACAAGCACAGTGGTCGTAAAGATTAGCAATTGCTCCTTTCCAAGCTCGATCATCTTTTGCCACTGGTGGGGACCAGCCAGTTTGTACGCAATATGTACCAGGACAGCCGACAGCGCAGCAATGGGAATCAGTCTGATGACGTCATGCCCGAGAAGCAGAAATGTCAAAAGGAACATGGCATTGTAAAAGTTCACCCACGCGGTGCGACCGCCGGCGAAAATACAGGTGCTGCTCTTGATAATGCCCGGAATGATGGTCAGTCCGCCGAGCAAGCCCGAACAGATGTTTGATACGCCCATGGCAAACAGGGTTCTATCGGGATTAGACTTCCGGCGGAAGGGATCAATCTGGTCGACGGCATGAATAGTAGCCAGAGATTCGGTGCCATCTACAAAGGTAAGCGCGAGAACTGAGACGATTATCGTCGGAATGATTCTGGGGTCTGCAAATAAGGCCCGCAAGTCAGGCATAACTATGCCGTACTGGAGCGGGTTAGCAGGCACATCGACAAGATAGCGGCTGTCGAAGTTGAAAAGTCGAGCAAGCGCAATACCAACGACGACCACAACCAGGTGTGGTGGAAGATAGCGCAAGAAGCGAATCTTGAGCTTCGGGAGCACAAACAGCAGTGTAAGACAGACAATTGACGTACAAAGGACGGCCGGGTTCAAATGCAGAATGTGTTCAGGCGTCTCCGCAAGCACGGCAAAGAATTCATGAGCATGATACTTGTGTCCGATGAATTGTGGAATCTGCTTTGCCAGGATGAGCAATCCAATAGAAGCAAGCATGCCGCTTACGGCCGCCCTCGGTATGAGATAGCTGAATCTTGCGGCCTTTAGATAAGTGAGCAAAAGTTGGGTGAGTCCGGCAAACATGATTATGGGCAGGACCAGCCTGTAGCCCAGCTCCATGTCACCTCGTCCCAGGGCAGCTATGGATGAGTACAGAACGGGTGCGAGACCAGCGGCAGGGCCGCTGATGGTTACGTACGCACCGCCTATAAATGGGAAGACCAATCCAGCGATTATCTCTGAAGTCAAGCCACAGATTGGCGGCGCACCCGATGCAAGGGCGATTCCAAGCGACAGCGGCACGGACACGAGGGCGACAATCAGGCCGGCTACAATGTCCTGCCGCCAGTGCTTTAGTCCGCGGATTCCGTTCTCAGGCTGGTCAAGGCGAAATGTCTCGGCTGGTGCCGCCGATTCGTTGGCTCGTTCGATATTTGCTGGCATGGTACTACAGATATGACTTGGATACGGTGGGGGTAAAAACGCATGCTGATCGCTGCCGGAAGCTTGCATCCGGCAGAAAGAACTTGGTCATTTCTTACTTTGTTACGACAGTTCCAGAATCGCTGTCAGGATTACATTACAGCGAATGTGTGGGGGTTGTGTGGGTGGCGGATGACGGCTGCGATGTCAGAGGCAGGCGCACGATTACCTTTGTCCCAGCATTCAGCTCACTTTCTACCTTGATAGCACCGCGGTGAAAATCCACAACCGCTTTCACTATGGAAAGTCCCAGCCCCGACCCGGCCGTCATCTGCGACAGACAACTTTCTGCCCGATAAAATCGATCGAATATCTTCGGCAGGTCCGTGGCGCTGATACCGATGCCAGTATCCGCGACGGTCAGGACGGCTTCGTGTTGTTCGGCATGCAAAGAGATGGCAATGGAGCCATTGGGCTTATTGTAAGAAATGGCATTTTGCAACAAATTGGTCAGCATCTGCTGCAGTTGAAGAGGATCGCCGCGGATATGCGCATTGGTCATCTGCTGAACGGATAGTGAGATTTGACGCTCTTCAACAAGAGGCTGGACATGCAAAATCGTTTCCGCCAGAACTTCATGTAATGCTACGCATTGAAGGGCCTTCTTATTGACTCTACTGGAATCCAGCCGGGCGAGAATGATCAGGTCGTCGACCAGATTGCGCATTCGTGTAAGAGACAGTTTGACCACAGGAAGTTTCTTGGACATTTGGTCCGGCTCGGCACCATTGCGCTCGATGTTCTCGAGCGCCGCTTGAGCAATGGAAAGCGGAGTGTTCAGCTCGTGTCCGACATTGATCATGAAGTCGCGCAGAATGGCAAATGCCTGTTCTACCGGCTTTGT
>DATNRC010000318.1:0-6543 GCA_036703705.1 Candidatus Obscuribacterales bacterium | reverse complement strand
GATACCGAGAATAGTGGCGAGCCCGCGGTCCGAGATAATGAAATCCCAGTTGCCCGACATGCGATCGAGAATGTCCGCTGCATTCTCTTGCACCACAGGATCGCCGCTATCAAGAGCATTTACCAGAGCTTCCGCGGCTTCGCCTTTGCGCTTGTTGAGGATTTGCTCCACTTCATTTCTGCGTTGCCAGTCCTGCGTGTTCAAGCCCTTTAACAGAGTGCTGATCGAAGCGCTTTCATCGTTAAGCGCCAGCGCCCCGTACGAGGCGGTTTGAGAAAGCAGCACGGCCGTGGCCATGCTCAGCCAAACTGTTCTCCTGTTTGCCATAGATTTTCACTCCTTGGACCGGCCAGACTCGTTCATCAGCAATCCTGGCATGAACGATCATACCCATGAGCCGCCTGTGCCAGCTAGAGGGAAAACCCTTGTATGTTGTAAGCGTTGCCCCTGGGCAGCAAAATATCCTTGCACTCAAGGATACGGGATAGAAGAATCTGATCGCCTCGTTGCCATGCTCCTCAGCAGGCGACGTTGACTCTTCCCTTGATTGCTTCCATCTCTTCTCGAGTGCGTTCCATCAGATGCTCGAACAGCAAGAGCGTATAGCGCTCCAGGCGATCTCTGGTCAGCGGTTTGCCTTCCACTTCCCAATCAATATTCGCGCCCCCGGCTGTGCCGCAAAACGTCATCAACGGCTTGTGCTCGTCTTCCACCTTGCTGAGACCCATTACCCGATCGGCCGGCAGCAGGAAGAAGTCGACGCGATTATTTTGGCCGCGCACCACCACGCTGAGGCGTGCTGTCGAAATGCGTGCCCTGTAATTGCAAATGGTCGCCACCGGGCGCCGCAGGTGATCGTGGTCGACGATTTCATTGACTTGCGAAGGATGGGTCAGTGTCACGTTGAGGACTGTTCCATCGAGGGCCTGATTTAAGCGCGAAACATAAGGCTCCAAAACTTCGAAAACTTCATCGACAACCGCCATCATGGACTGAGTCATGGCTGCTTCTTCCGTCGTAGGCCAATAATCCCGGCGTTTTTTTGCTTTGACGAAGTCAACGGAGTCGCGGGTGAGATTTTCTATAAAGTCACGCCTGTTTTGCGTAAGGTGAGTGCTGTAATTACCGAGGATTCTGCGCGCCAGCCTGGCTTCCGCGTGCGGGATATCTTCCGGATATAGAATGCTCAGACTCTCAACAGGAGAAAGCTTGCCTTCAGCGACCTTGCTGGACAGACTCTCAGACCGTTCACACAACCCATTTCGCCCGCGAAATCCATTCAACAGATTCAGCAACACCAGCCAGCCCCCCTGACAATCATTTGCATAGCATAAGCCCTAACCCGCGGCGCACGTAGTTAAATTTTCTGAAGAGCGGCATGGCAGCTGGGTTTATGAATGAGACATAATTTGCAATCGAAGATTCGAAATTTAGCGAAAGATCATCTTATGCGTGTCTTCTCCGCTCTGAGCGCGCACCATATTTAGTGCGGAGCATTCCTTAGCAGCGGCATTCGTTTGCAGACCATCGGAATTCGACTGGCTCGTTTTTGCCGGACGGACGGAACGCCGCCTGTTCCCTGCGTGCGTTTGGCGGACGGACGGAACGCCGCCTGTTCCTCGCGCGCGTTTGGCGGACGGACGGAACGCCGTTTGTTCCTCGCGCGCGTTTGGCGGACGGAACGCCGTTTGTTCCTCGCGCGCGTTTGGCGGACGGAAACGACCCGAGCGATCCATCTTCCGGCTGATGCTAAGGATGATCGAGACAATCATAATTGACGTGTCTAGATCACTCCTCCTGTCCGTAGGCGGCAAAGACAGTGTACAGAAGCACCTCATTGAGCAACCTCAACGTCGTTCCCTCGCGACAATCCGCCGCTCGCCACATCGTAGTCGATTTGCTTGATTGGTACGGTCGCCCGGCAAAGAGCAGTCATTTGTTCTGCGATATAAATGTCAGCTGGGCGAAAAGCGTGATCGAGAAATTCGGCAGAGCAGGACGGCACATTACTATGACGGCAATTCTCTTGAAGGCGATATCACTTGCCCAGAAATCGCATCCGGCAAGCAGAACGATAGCGTTGCCCTTCCACCGGACGTACACCCTGGAGCAAACGGCAGCAGGTTTCACTGTTGAGCGAATCATCGACTCCATGCCTGCGGTCTTCTTTGGTGAGATTGAGAAACCGCATGAGCTGTCGTTGGTGGAAATTACAAAACAGCTCAGGGCGCATCATGAAGACGACCTGGAGATGCTGCCGATTTTGAAGAGGCAATATCGTTTTGCGCGCATGCCCGCGATTGTCCGGCACTCAATCATGTGGCTGGGCACCTTTGTGCCGTCGTTCCGCCTGCGTTTTGTTCGAGCGAGGTTTGGTCTTTCCTCGCTGGGATCTTTACGCGCGCATGCCGCTGCCGGACCTGCCGTCTCGACATCCGTCTTTGGGGTGGGCGAAATAGAAGACCGCGTGGTAATCGTAGACGGACAATTGGCGATAAGACCGATGATGACCGTTACGCTCAACTACGACCAGCGCGCCATGGACGGAGCGCCGGCAGCGCGCTTTCTGAATGATGTCAAAAAACTGCTGGAGCACGGGTGGGAAGAACCGGTTTAGAAAATCGGGAAATTAGTCGCCGCCTTGTAATCACGTAATTCGCACGGTCGCCGGATTGGTATGCAATCGTTAAACACCATCTCCGCCACAACACCCTTGAGCAACCTCAGCTCGATTCTGGAGACCGAAACCGTCCGGATGGTCGGCTTTTCGGAGGAGGACTTACTATGAGCTTAAAGAATGTGGCTGCGTGAAAAGAGCCGGCGCCTGCCAAATCAGGCGCGGCAAGCGCGATGGCGCACCGCACCGTAAGCAGTATCACTAATTTTCGAGCACGTCCTTAGGACGCACCAGCCAATCCAATTTGCCGCAACCGGCTTCTATTTCCCTCCAATGATTGATGGCCAGCGAAAGGCGCGCAAGAGCGGCAGTGGGAAACTCCTCGACCTGTCCAGTCAACGTTTCGATGAGATCCGACATGCCGGGGTTGTGACCGATCATCAAAATCGATCCAACGCCCCCGTCTTGCTTGGATAGAACCGAGAGCAACGCTCGCACACTCGCCTCATAAATTGCTTCAGTGAAGACGACATCGGCGTCTATCCGCGCTTTTTCCAGAGCAAGCTTTGCTGTCTCTTTCGTTCGCCTCGCCGGCGAGCTAATGACCAGGTCTGGCGAAACCTTTCTCTGGCGCATGATTTTACCCATTTGCGGCGCCGTCTTCTGCCCGCGCTTGCTGAGTGGTCGGTCAAAATCACTGAGCAAAGGCTCGTCCCAGCTCGACTTGGCGTGGCGGAAAAGGTACAAGATTTTCACGGACCGCTCCTCATGCGCGATTGCGCTGGTGCGCCCGTTTCCAGACAAGCTTGCCGTGCTTCTTCGGTTGAACGCGATGACACAGCAGCTTCGTTTGAGCGGTGATGCATGCTGCGCTCCGGCTCGCCAGATGAGCGACACCCTGCCTGACAGTATATATTGGCGTGCTCGACCAGCCAACTAGAATGAGCGCGATCCATGCTGCTGTGAACATTTGCGTCAGCTCGGGCGAAGACTCCCTGCGGTCGTTGGCGTTGACGAAGTAATCGGCCCATACGCAGAGCACAATCATGGTCAAGCAGAAAATTGTTGCCGACGCTGCCAAAGCCTGTACGAACAGGATGAGATTGAAGTTGGTTTCCATTATTGGTTGTTTTGCCTCACAAAAGCCCGCAGCTGCGGGGCACGCGGCAGCCCTCCCAGGCGCGTCCCCCGCGGCCACGCCTGCTGCCCTGGTTGCGCTTCTGAATTTCGCTAACTGCGACCCCACAACTCTCTCATCATAGGTCGCTGCGGACGTTGCGTATATTGACGAAAGCGTATTATCAAAAGTGAGTAAAGAATCCGGAAACCCTTGCCGGCTTTAGGCTGGCGGCCAAATTTTTTCAGGCTCACCGCTCATTATGTTTACTTAGTCTTGATTCGATTTTGCTGGCGGTCGTTTCGACTTTTTAGACTGGGCGCTATTTCGAGTTTGCTGGCGGTCGTTTCGACTTTTTAGACTGGGCCCTACTTCGATTTTGCCAGGGAAAGGGCAAGCATTTGCTGGTAGATCTTCGAATCCATGGTGGCGAGAAACTTTCGCCCATCCTTCAATTCACAGAGCGCGCAGACTTGCTTGCGATTTCCGCCCAGAACTATCCCTGCCAGCATGCCGGCAGGACCAAACGCCAGCGCTCCAGCCAGACCCCAGCCGAGAGTTCCGGCTATCTGTTTTACGCTCTCTTCAGTTTGCAGCTGAATGCTTTTGATCTCACCCTGCAGGTTGATCTGGTCAAACGCTCCCCAGAGCGTATTCATATTGAATTCCCACTCTCCTGCATCAAGGTCGCCCGCCAGAATTTTGACCTTTTTCTCCTCGAACAGTTTGTCGAACGTACCCATCCGCGCAACCTCTAACTTGGACATTCAGGCGCATTATACCCGGCAAAGCGTCCTCCATGTTCGACCCCTGCGCTAATAATGCATCC
Organism: Candidatus Obscuribacterales bacterium; assembly: GCA_036703705.1. Lineage (GTDB taxonomy): Bacteria > Cyanobacteriota > Vampirovibrionia > Obscuribacterales > Obscuribacteraceae > DATNRC01. Next base: position 1,980 of record DATNRC010000318.1, on the reverse strand, counting down.
GCTTTGCCCACAAGCGGACCCGGCTTTGATTTCATCTCTGCCATCGGCAGATAATGCTTTCTCAATCAATTTCGCCGCCTCACATTCTCTAGAGTCCGAAGCAGCACCACATTCAGTGCCATGCCGGCAGAACGCAGACTGAATCGTTTGAGAGCGCAATCTTCAAAGGACGCAGATCGCCCATCGCGCCCAATGAGAAACTCACACCATTCCAAAAAGTCGCCGACTACACCGCCCGTCTATGCCACTTAAAAAATCTCAAAAAGGATGTGACGCCAACCGTGAAAAAAGCGCGCGGCTGCATCACAAAAAGCGCGCGGCTGCGTGAAAAAAGCGCTATGCGTTAAATGAATTGTTCGGCAATGTCGCCAATGAAGAGTAGTTTCGTGTCTTTTCCGCGATGGGCGTCAATCATGCATTTAATTGAGAAACCGATGTATACAAAGGAGATCAACATCGAGAAAAGCGAAATGATGCCGGCGAGAAAGCCAAGAAAGGGGACGATTCCGAAGACAAAGGACAAAATCCAGCATAAGATGCTGATGACGAAATAGCCGCCGCCGAGAATGAGACTTTGCATGGCGTGAAAACGCACGTAGCGGCTCTCTTTCGGCTCCGTGACGAGAAACATGCCGCCAAAGATGAGATTTACGGGACAGACCGGGATATAGCAGATGAAGCTGGCAATACGCGGCTCAAGGTCGAAGAGTTTTGTTCGGCCGAGCGCCGGCTGCGTAGTTTGGCTTTCGGCGCTGGTTGGTTCCATGGGCGGAGAGGGGTCTGGCACGTCTTTTCCTCCACAAATCAAGCGGCAACATCAATTTGCATACATCTCAGGTTACCATCTTGCTGAAGTATTAGGAGTAACATGATAAATACGTACGCGATCTAGTCGATCCGGCAGGAGGAATTGAGAGGAGGGCGCCAACATGATTAAGCAAATCGCTTCGGCGCACGCCAAAACAGTAGCAGGCGATCTCTGGCATGCCTTGAGGCACCATCGCACGGTCCAGATTATGGTCGTCTTCCTCATCCTCAGCCTCATCTGCTGGCAAATGCCGGTAATCAGTATGTTTCTTTATCCTTTCAAGCTGTTCGTGACAACGATTCATGAGGCTTGCCATGCGCTGGCCGCCAGATTGACGGGCGGCAACGTCGGCATGATCACGATTTCCCCTGATGAATCGGGATTGACTCTCAGCATGGGCGGTTTTCGACCGCTGGTAACGATGGCCGGTTATCTCGGCACGGCTGTTTTCGGCGGGCTGCTCATCTGGTGGGGCCGCAATCCGAAAGAAGCGCGCTTCGTGCTGCAATCGATCGGCACGGTAATCCTGGCGCTGACCATCTTCTATGGCGGCGGCGGCATCTTCAGCTTCGTCGCTATGTTTCTTATAGGATTGGGCATCCTCTATGTCTCACGCAAAGCGTCAGAGATGGTCTGCCACATGTTTTTGCTCATTCTCGCCGTGCAAACCACGCTTAGCTCGGTGATTGACATTCAGACGCTGTTTTTCGCGTCAATGGCAGGCGTCCGGCACAGCGACGCCAAGACGATGGAGGACATGACCGGCATTCCGGCCATTATCTGGTCTGTTGTATGGGGCGGCGTGGCTGTGGTTATCCTCCTCTTTTCATTCTGGTACTCATACAAGCCTGACAAATCATCCCTCACAGCGCCGGATTCCGATCGAGACAAGGGCAATGCCAGGACGGCACAGATCGGGACAAAAGAAGATCCCGCACTAATTGCCGCGGATGTCGAGCAGTCACTGGAAGAGTTGAAAATCAAGACAGCATCTGAAAAAGCAAAGGACGATGCAAAACAGAAGGTCAATGTAAAGCAAGGGCAAGCCAAGAAGAAGTGAGGCAGCCTTGCTTTCCAGCGCCCTGCTTGTTGCACGGACATGAAAAGCGAGGCCGGCTGACTTAAGGCATGTTACTCTAAGATGACCGGTCGCTTTTAACTGGGAGTTGAGG
>DATNRC010000317.1:0-7415 GCA_036703705.1 Candidatus Obscuribacterales bacterium | reverse complement strand
ACCAAGAATCGGTATGATCATTCTTCAGTCCAGTTGAAATTGGATTTGCAACGCAATTACACACTGGACTACCTCTTTTCGGCAAGGTTTCCTTGCGGATATCTGCCGATATCCGGCAGGCTTATGCTTCGTTTTACACAGTCCAGGGCGGCGTCATTTCTCGCTTTTCAAACACTAAATGCACTAGTAAGAAAAGCGGAAATAATTTGGCTCAGCGGAAGAGTCGCTTGGACTCTTCCGCTTTTCTCGAGCCATTGTCATCGCCGCCCGTTTCAGGAAGACTCTGAGCCATCTTTGTCCGACTCGTTGCTTCCTGACGGCGCACCGGGCCCGCCGTTATTGAGCTCATCTTTCTTGACGGAGAACATGCGAATCATCCGGTAGACCTCACCAGCAAAAGCAAATCCGCCAAGGACGAGCATCAAAATGATATTCCATGGTTCGCCGCCCAGCTGGTTGCCAAGCCAGTAGCCGGCATAACCGAGTAATTCGGTGGCTATTACCAGCGTATAGGCAAACTGCGAAGCCACCAGCATGTTGCGCACGTCCAGGCTTTTCTTTTTGTCCTTGTCTTCGCTGCCGGGTTTCTCGTCGGGATTGTTCTTGCTCATGGAGATTCCTTGTCGTCGAGTGTTACGAGCGGTCCAAAGGCGAAACGCAATCATGAGATGGAGCGCCTCGCCTGCGAAACTGTCTGTGGTGGCAAAGATTGCCTCACCTCATCATCGAGAAGACGCCCGGGAAAGCCGGCGCCGGCTGGCTAGCAAAAGAGCAATGAATGCTTGCTTGTCCTCTCTGGTGACCAGCGCTCGCGGGCGCTTTCCCTTCGGCGGCGTGTTGGCGCCTTGCCGCCTCTTCATGCGGCGAGCCAGGCGTCTGCCGGAGCGCATGATGTTGTCCGGAATGTCCAGGCGGTGCACCTCGGCAATCTTCGTCACCAGGCTCGTGGGAATCTCACGCTCTATGATGTACTCCACCGGATCGCTTGCCGGCGGAATCTCGCGCACGAACTCTCTCAAAAGGAAGGTGTTGCGCACCAGAGTGTCCTCGTAACTATTGAGCAGCACAACGTCCGTCGCGCTGATGTTGCTGAAGCAACCGCTGCGCGCCTTTTCCACAAGCAATCGGCTCGTCGGCGTGCCTGACGATAGGAGCGCCACCCGAGTGGCATCCCAGAGCGCCGGCGTCATCTCGATGCGCGCTACTACGAGTTTGTCGTGACGTCCTCGGAGCTTGAGGGTGAGGAAGGAAAGATAGTGGAGATTGCCGGTGGCTACCCAATTGTGCCAGCTGAGGGCAAATACGCCCTGGCGTTCTTCCCAACCATAGCCGCGCCCCTGGAGGAGCACTGCGCTCGTTTGGATCTGACGCCAGTGGCGTTCTGTTGTGACGTGGAAAAGCGCCCGCGGCAGGGAGCGCTTCTGCGGTATCTGCATAGTCGGCCTCCTTGCCTGTTGTTGTTATCAAGAGCCCTGAAAAGGTGAGCATCTTTCCGAAGCACAGTGGCGGAACATCAATTGTTCGCCACAAGACCCATTACACGCGAATCACCTGAGGCGGTGGAGAGAGATGGGAACAACCGTCCACTGTCGTGTGTCACTCTATGGCGTTGGCCCACAATAGTGGACAAAATTGGCTGAATTTGGCCCGCTTTTGCGGGCCACGGCAAAAAGCGATACACAATAGTGGACCATGTAGATGAGCGACGTCCGTCGTCGTGCTGCGTTGTTGCTCATGGCTCGCCTGCGCCTCCGCATTGTGCGCCGGAGCGCGGGAGAGCCGATTACGGAACGTCGAGGCGCATGGCAAGCGCCGCGCCGCCGTCCGGGTAAACGTTGGGAATTGTTGCCACGTGCTTGAATCCCAGGCTCTTGTAGAGCCGTTGTGGGATCTGGTCGTTCTCGTGAACGTGCAGCGTAAGCGACGGGCTTCCGAATTCGGGCAGCTTGGCGATCAGCCACTCGGCCATGAGCCTGCCTACGCCGCCCCCCTGGAAGTGCGGGCAAACAGCAAGGCAAGCGCCATAGACTTCGTCCTGGCGCAATTCAAAGAGCATCAGGCCGACGACCAGGCCCATGTACTCTGCGACCACATAATCCGTCACCTTGCCGTCTTTCATGGCGATGGCCAGGCAATAACTTTCGGCGACGGGCGGAACGAAACACGCTCGCAAGATGCGTTGACACTCGGGCACGTCCTCGTCGCGCATCGGTCGAACCGTTGTCTCTGAGGGATTGATGTACATTCGCTATTCTCCAGAACCCGCTTTTGTCAGCGATTGGAAAGATTGGGCTACTGCCCCCAGCTCTCAACGGTCTGGGGACGGGGCAGACCGCGATTAGCCTGCGGGTGTACTTGGTCAGTTGTGAGCGCCGGCAAGTGCGGCCGCCAAGAGTGCCTCGTATGTGCGCCGCCGGTCATAATCCGTTTTTGGCGGATTGAACGGCAGGGCATCGGTATAAAGACGAGCAAACGCCTGCTTTTCAGCATGGCGCCTGGTTCTCTCGTATACCTCGACAAGCTGCCTCGTGGCAGCGGCGGGCAGAGGTTCACGGCGAGTGCGAAACTTGCTTGCGAAGCGCCCCATCCAGCCGTTGCGATTGACGCTCTGAATGAGCTTGAGCAGCTCGGGCATGTGGCTGCCGCCGGATGGATCGATGATAAGCGGTGCTGACTCGAAACGAAACGGCATCTCGCCGCCGTCCCACCGCACCTCGGTTCGGTCGCGGTAAGGGATTGGTGTCACCGGCGGCGTCAGATAGACGAGCTTGAAGCCCGCCTCTCCACCCTGCACGAAAGCAAGACGGGCGCCGGAAAGCTCCATGGCCCGTTTGGGATGCAACATATTGCGCTGGTGACAGCCTGTCAAACCGAAGCTGCCGAACTCCCAGAAGGGGTCCGACCGCATCTCTTTGATGTCACCAAGCCGCGGTTGCCTGAGCATAGTGATGAGAACAGTCTCGTGATTGTTAGGCATGGGTTCTCGACTTCAGTTGAACAGCAGTCTCGTCATTGGCGACAGTTGAGATGCTTGTCTTCATTGGCTTATTGAGAATGGGCAAGGCGCCGAGCCGAGATGCCGGCTCAGCGATCGTCTTGCTTGCCTTCGGCCGAATACAACTGCTGCCCGTCAGGGCCGACAGGCAAACGGTATTTCTCGCGCAGCACAAACGTACCGGCCACTACTTCGTACGAGGTGACGGAGGCGCTTGGTACGGGGACGGTGAGAAGCTCAGTGAGGTCCGCCCCTTCCCAAGCCCAGCGCATGACGTTGATCACTACCTCATGGGAGAACACGGCCACGCGCGCGTCGGCAGGAAGCCGAAGCAGTTTCGCCTTGAAAGGCTCGATGCGACGAGCAACGTCATGCCAGTTTTCACCCCAGGCAGGACGGTAATTGATCTTGCCCACGCGACGGCGTTCCGCCCATTCTTCCGGATATCGGGATGCGCGCCCCTTTTTGGTCAACCCTTTGAAAATGCCGAATTCGATTTCTCTCAGACGGCGATCGACCTTGAGCGGGATAGAGAGTCCTGATATTCCGAGAGTGCCTGTTTGCACGGTGCGGACGTATGGCGAGGCGAAAGCGTGCGTGGGGCGCAGGTCTGCGGGCAGCTCTGAGAAGTAGGCGCCAAGCGCTTCGCCTTGCCGGCGACCGAATTGGGAAAGCGGCACGCGGCTGTCCGGAAGAAAGCGAGCCGGCACCACAAGCGCGTTTGGATGGCTCATTCGCCATTCCATGACGGCGCTTTCGCCATGGCGAACGAGATAAACAATCATGTTGGAGCTCCTGGTCGCTGGTTGCGACTGAGATACATGAACAGACATCAGCGGAGGCGCTCAATTGCCGTTGGCGGAAACTTCTCTCCAATTCCTCTTCTCGAGGCGGAGAAAGTCCGGACAATCAGCGATCGAGCGCAGGTAGCGGCAGAGGTGAAGAAGCTCATCGTCGGCTTGGTCGCCTTCGAACGGTTTCACGTAAATGGCGTTGCCGTAATTGCGGGCGACATTTGCCGGCGTGTCCTCGACGATGAGAACCCGCGACAGCTTGTAACCTTTGCGCTTCACCTTCTTCAGGGCTTTGAGATTGCACTCCTCGCCTGTCTCGTGATTGAAGCGATAGGTGCATCGGCGCCTGCTCCACACGAAGACCGGCGTCAAGGCTTTGGGCAGCAATTGAGCGACGGTGAAGTCGACATAATCGGCGGATCCGGCTGACCAAACGGCAAGCTGAAACAGGCCGCTCATGTCGGTGACGAACTGATCGACGTACGGGCGCTTGTAAATGTGCAGCTCGCCCAGCCGGAAATCAGCTTTCCTGCCGAGAGAATGCTCTTTCGTGTGCACAAGCGTCTCATCGAGGTCGAGAATCAAAAGGCCATCGGGCGTCAACAGTGGAGTCATGGCAGACCTCCTTCTCAGAAGCGTAAACGCCCTCCCTCAAACGCATGGATAATGCGCTGTGCCAGGTTGATATGGGAGGCTGAGTGTGTTCTTCTGGGGCTGAAAAGGTGTGGGCTGAGAAGTGAGAGACGGCAACATCCTAATCACTCAGCTATGGCTCATGCCACGAGCTTTTCTAAACTTCCTGACAACTTGGACGGTTCTTATTGACATCTAAGCAAAGTAATTATGTATGGTTAGCGCGAATGGATCTCTTGTCACCGCGATTGCGCATATCTCGGTCTTCCGGGGCCCCAGGCCGATAAGCGACCAGTATTGAGTGAGTAAACCGAGCCGCTCGCCGCTTCAAAAGCGGCCGCTTTGTCAGCTGGCGCCCGATCCGGCTCCAGCTTCCGTATGCGTTGCGCGGCTTAAATCGTGGCTCCACGACCGGTGCATTCATGGACTGTTTACTGTCAATCGGCTGTAAATGAGCACGTCTTCTACGTTCTGACCAATCAGGTCTTTGTGTTAGCGGGTGTTCATCTTTCTGAGCATTTTGCTTAGGATAAACACATCTCATGTCGCAATGACTCTCAGAAAGGCACAGCCAGAACCACCATTCGAAACGAAACTTTTGAAGTTGTTCGCGCCTGTATTGTGCAGGGCATGTGAAACAACGATTTTTGCCCCAGCTGGCGCAAATTCGTTACCGATGAATTCCCAAAAATCAAAAAAAGGAGCGCGGAAGTGACGCTGCCCGCGGGCGAAAACTTCCAGGCCAATCATTATGCTTGCTCAGACAATTCGCTTTTACCGAGGAATCCGCTCAGCATTTGCTGCCGGACTGAGTGCGTTCAGCGTCGCGCAATCGCGCCGGGCAAGCGCTGCTGCGGAGCTCTCCCAGCGCACGCCTTGCCCGTATGACGGATTGCGCGAATACGCATCAATAAACCCTCATCTGATCGTCAACCCGCTTCGCCAGGGAAGCGCTGAGAGTGTGGCGAGCGCCGTCGGCCGTATTTCGCGGCAAGAGCAACTCCTCGCCTGCTTGCATGCTGTCAGAGACGGCTACGCTCGCGCCTGCGAGAAACTGCTGGCAAGCCCTCGCGTAGCGGCGCGATTTCCCGGCGCCATCCCGCTTGCCTATGCGCTCTATCCGCAGCTCGAAGCAATGGACGAAGATGACTTGGGTGCCCAGAAGTTCGGCGGCATTCCCGACATTCGCCATGCGTACTGGATAAACAACATCTCTGAGAAAGAAACAGGCTCATGGGTAAAGGAGCCGTCCTTCGAACAACGCTTTGCCGCCCTGGTGGAGAATTGGCCTTATTGCGGCGCCTGCCACAAGCCAATGACTTTCATCGCCCAGATGGACCTCAGCGATTGGGGCATGGCCATTCATGCCTTGACATCGAGCGGGCAGCAGGAAAAAGGCGATCGCTGGCTGAGCGGCATCGGTTGGACGCGGCACTTCGGTAGCTCGGCGCACCGCGGCTGGTGGTATCTTTTTGCCTGCCGCGACAACCACTTCGACAATCCCAATGCGGACGCGCACGTCTGGCTGGAAAGCCGCGCAATTCCTTTCAAGATTACAATCAACGGCGTTGATTTCGGGAGCGATGACGAGCAAAGACTCGACGATGTGACGGCGAAGGAATTGGTCGAGCGCTTTTACCAGGCAACTCAGACGCGAACGTTCTCGATTGAGGGTCGGCAGATTTTCGAAAGCAGGCAGCAAACTGACTTCGCTCCGACGCCTGCGCATGAGGATCACTTTGCCCTTGAACCAATGAGAATTGTCGGCTTTGCAATCGGCTGGGAGTTTGACTTCGGGGTCGGCGACGTCGATTGGGATCTGCGGCAGGAAATAGACGACATCATCGAGCAAAATCCGCAGATCTTCGGTAGTCAGTCGCAGTTCAAGTTGTTTGGGGCGCCGGTTTCTCAGCAGGAACAGCGCCGCTACTGGACCGTGAGGGGAACTGCCCGTTCGGGAAGCGCCTTGCGGATGGCACCGCTGCTCGGCTTCCACGACTCCAATCACGACGTGACCTATCAGATTTACGCCGACATGCTCGGCGATTTCTATGGCTGCAATCTGTACGGCAAAGTGGATGCATCGTGCACATAAGAACGCGCTTGTCTGCTTCCGCATTCCTGCAAACAGCAATGCCTCATCTCGGCAAATGAGGCGGACCCTTTGATCAGGCAGTCATGCGAAGAAGATGCCGTTCTGTCTTCTTCGCATATTTGACTTAGTTATGAGGTCGTATAGTAAAAACTGCTTGCTTGAAAAGGACGAACCCAGGCTGATTGAGGCATCAACCTGAGTTCGCTCAAGTTGTCTCAGGCCACCAGGGTCAATTTTCCCCGGGGCGGAGTTCGCTTTGGGTGGGCATTGCTTGCCACCACGCGCAGTGTCGGCTTGCGCGGGCCGACATCCACGGCAAACGAGAAAAACGCAAACAGTGAGGTTGTCTGCATGTGCAGCATCCAGAGCCAGTACATCTGCGGTGCAAACATCGGCTGCTCCCTCTGAGGTGAAAGGACTCCGGCGTCTGCTGCCCTTTTGTGTCGGAATCGCTTTCTGACCTTGTGTGTGAGTTGAGGAAAGTGACGATCAGTTGGCGGTGTTCAAGAACTCCCTGGCTCTTTTGAGCCAGAGCTCGGGGAAGTTCGGAACTGCTTCGGCCAGCTCGAGAAACCGTTCGGCAGTCGCTTTCATCAAAGTGCCTGCGATTGTCTCTTCTTGACCGCGCTCGTCCCAAAAGTCCATGAGGCGCTTGAACTCTTCGGAATTGACGGATTCCGAAGCCGTATTGGTGAGCTGCTGCACACCTTTGCCGATTGCCCACATTGCGTTGGCGTTCGCATTGCCGTATTCCAATTGAGCCGACATTTCAAGTCTCCGATTAGGAGGTTGCATTTGCTTCCGCACGAGGACGGCGCACCTTGGCTTTGCTCAACCAGTCGTAAGCAGTGTCCGAGGTGAGTCGGACACCACCTACGTGGATCAGCTGTTTGTGACT
>DATNRC010000316.1:0-5807 GCA_036703705.1 Candidatus Obscuribacterales bacterium | reverse complement strand
TCGCGCCGTGATCGAGGTCTCAGGTGGCGTCAACCTGGAAACACTCGAGCAATTCCTCATTCCAGGCGTAGATGCGATATCGGTGGGCGCGCTCACACACTCTGTAACGTCAATAGATATCAGCCTCGAGGTTGAAAATTTCAGATGAGCACATTACATGCGGAACACGTCAACACTTACACCAGGGACGAGACGCAGCTTGTTTCTCACATCTACGAGCTGAGAAAGCAGCGCAACGCCGTCATCCTGGCGCACAACTATCAGATTCCAATCATTCAGGACATCGCCGATTTCGTTGGTGATTCGCTCGGGCTCTCACAACAAGCGGCAAAAACCGATGCAGAGGTGATTGTTTTCTGCGGTGTGCACTTCATGGCTGAAACAGCTGCCATCCTCTGCCCCGGCAAGCGCGTCCTCATCCCCGATTTGCAGGCCGGCTGCTCTCTTGCCGCATCGATAGACCTCGAGCAGCTAAAGTCCTGGAAGGCAGAGCACCCTCAAGCCGTTGTCGTTTCTTACGTAAATACAACTGCGGCCATAAAAGCCGAATCCGACTATTGCTGCACCTCCGGCAATGCCTTGAAGATCGTGCAGTCGATTCCCGAAGAGCGGGAGATTCTCTTCCTGCCGGATGTATTCTTGGGCTCGTGGGTGCAAAAGGTCACGGGCAGGAAGAACATGCATCTGTGGATGGGCGAATGCCACGTTCATGCCGGCGTTCATCCTTCCGAGATTGACAACAAAATGAAGGAGTACCCGAAGGCTGAGCTCCTTATCCACCCGGAATGCGGCTGCCTTACACCATATCTTGACAGAGTCGTCCGCCAGAACGGATCGAGCCAGCTCAAGGTAGCCTCGACCGAAGGCATGATCAAACAAGCCGGCCAATCATCTTGCAATCAATTTGTTGTCGCCACCGAGGAGGGGATTCTCCACCGCCTGAGAAAAGAAAATCCGGAAAAAGAGTTCATTCCAATCACCAGCGAAATGAGTTGCATGTTCATGAAGATGATTACACTCGAGAAATTGCACCGCTCTCTTGCGGAAGACGTCTATGAAGTGACCGTGCCGGAAGACATTCGCGGCCGGGCCATTAAGGCCATCGAGCGCATGATTTCCATATACTGACGTCCTTGCGAAAGGACGAAGGAGAGCCGCCATGGTTGAGCGCTGCCTTCCGATTACATCTTCCACTCTCATGAGGCAAGCGCCTCTGACGACTGACGTCCTTATAATCGGCTCAGGGCTTGCAGGCTTATTGCTGGCTTGCGAGCTCATCCAATCAGGACTGTCGGTTGTGCTTGCCACCAAAGCAAAGCTCTCGGACTCCAATACACGATTCGCACAAGGCGGGATGGCGGCTGTCACATCGGCAAATCCCTTCGATTCACCCGAGGCTCATCTTCAGGACACAATCAGGTCTGGCGCCGGGCTGGTATTGGAGGAGGCGGCAAGAACGATTATCTCTCAGGGGGCGGAGCTGGTAGAAAAGCTCGGTGAGTACGGCGTCAGATTCGACCGCACAGTGACTGGCGACTACGCGCTGGCACTGGAAGGCGGGCACAAGCAAAAAAGAGTTCTGCACAGCAAAGATACGACAGGCAAAACGATCTCCGAGGCGCTCGTGGCAAGAGTCATGGGAGCGATCGACAACGAAGCAAATGGCGACAGGCTGACATGCGTACTTGAAAAGGCGAGGGCGCTGCAACTCATCGTGCAAGACGAGCGCGTTGTCGGCGCGGTCGTGGAAAGGGAAGGAGCGCCGCAAATCATCCTGGCACCACATGTGGTGCTAGCCACAGGCGGGATCGGGCAGCTCTTTCAGCGCACAACAAACCCGGCTGTGGCAACAGGTGACGGCATAGTGCTCGCCCTCAAAGCGGGAGCAACACTTGTCGATATGGAGTTCGTTCAATTCCACCCGACGGCGTTTTTCAAAGAAGACGCACCTGCATTTCTGGTTTCCGAAGCGGTAAGAGGTGCCGGTGCCACATTGCTGGATGCCAACGGAGAGAGATTCGCTTTCCGATTTCATCCCGATGGCGAGCTCGCCACGCGCGATGTGGTTGCCCGCTCGATCCTCGCCACAATGAAAGAGCAAAAGCTCCCTAATGTATGGCTCGATCTGCGCCCAATCGGCGCCGACACTCTGGTCAAGAGATTCCCGTCCATTGTCAGCACTTTGCAATCGTTCGCTCTTGATCCGACCACCACTCCCGTTCCTGTCTGCCCAGCCGCACACTACTTCATGGGCGGCATTGCCACGGATCTTGTCGGACGGACGACCGTCAAAGGTCTTTACGCCATCGGCGAATGTGCCTCCACCGGTCTGCACGGGGCCAATCGCCTGGCAAGCAACTCCCTTCTGGAAGCAGGCGTCATGGCTCTGCGGCTGGCACAATATATACGCAGCGCTGATTTGCCTCAGTGCAGATTGTCCGCCAGAGAAGTAAGGCGCATCCAGTTGTCGCTTCCAGTTCAGCCTCTGGTTGTGGCACCGGAGCTGTCCGATTTCCGGCGCGCCATGTATGAGAACGCGGGCATTGTGCGGAGCGCTTCATCCCTCCAACATCTCCAGCACCAGCTTTATCACGGCGCCTTGCAACTGACCGATTGTGCGGCGGCTTTTGCTGAAGAAGCCAATATGCTTCTTTTGGGAAGACTGATAGCTGAGGCTGCCATAAGGCGCAAGGAGACTCGCGGTGCCCACTGTCGAGAGGACTTTCCTTCAGCCGACGACATTCGGTACAAGCGACGCCTTGCCGTCTCCAGGCGAGGATTTCAATGGACCGAAGTAGCGACAACAATCATGGAAACAGGCTCTCAAGCTGCAATTCTTGCTGTTTAAGTCATTAACTTTTCTTACTCATTTTCCCTTGACAGCCTTATAAAAGTATCACCTGCTGTGCATCTAGGGTGCATCGCATGTCATATCGGGGGACATATACAAGATGTTCTAAATCGTTAGTGAAGGGTATACACTTATATCAATCTTTAGGTTGTCTTTAGTTTTCATAAGTTCGTTGTCGGGCGATGCAACATAAACGCCCGGTGGCAGCTTGTTGTTTCTGCTCAATGCAGCGGCGATGGCGGCAACTCAATTTCCGGAGAAATCCCTCTTATGAATCCGCGAACAAAGGTTTTGATTGCCAATAAAGATGGCGCCAAGCTCATCTCGCTGCTTCTGTGGCTGGAGCAATACGGCGACCTGGAGGTGACGGGCACAACCTCAACCGAGTTGGCTTGTTGTTTGAATGAAACCGCACCCGACGTGGTGTTGATGGATTTGAACGTGCACAGCGAACTGGAGACGAGCTTTCTCAGAAATTTGAGGAATGCCGAGTCGGCGCCTGCTTTCTTGCTAATGCATGAAAGCGAAGTGGCTCCTATTGAAAGCACCTTGTCCCGCGAATTCGATGGGCACATCAGCCCGCGCTCGTCGCTCAAGGAACTGGCAGACGCTGTTCGCAAAGCAGCCAACAAGCGAAGTCTTGCCATCAGCGCAGCACGAATTCCAAACACCAAAGCCGGCTAATACTTCTTCGTTTTTCCCGCCAATAGCGTCGTCTCCAGCACGATCCTGCCAAGGGTTGTGCTGGCTATACTCTGCGGTCCTGCCGCGCGGATCTGCCGCTATCGAAGGAGTTTCCAGAACTGGATGGGCGCCCGGACATACCTGACTGCGCCCTTGCGGATCTGCCTAATCGGATTACGAACCGTCCAGCCGAGGCATGGGCGGCTGCTGGTTTAAACTTGTAGGGCAGCAGCGGCTGCGTGCTGATCCTGCGCGGCTTGAAGAGGTTGAGGTAGGTGGAACTACTGGTCTACGCAATCATATTCTCGGCAGCCATGGTGGCAGCGATGGTGGTTTGCGATCGGTTGCTGGATAAGCAGTTGAGGGAGAATCCTCATCCAACTCGCATTCGGGAAGGGAGCCTTTTGCATCTTGAAGCTGGAGAACCCAGCCAACACGCAGCAATTGCGGAGAGCGGTCATGACCAAGCAAGAACTCTCAGGCCGGCCGAAATCGGTTATTTGATGCGAAATGGCGATCGCAATCATGCGCTGCTTGTCATGGTTGTGGATCTCATTCAACGGCGGGTCAAACAGCAGGAAGAACAGTCCTCAATTCCACAATTGGCTCCCTACGAAGCGCAGATGTGGACCAACGTCAAAGAATCATTGAAAGTCTGGGCGCAAAAGAAAATAGATTCTGTACTGCCGGACGTACGGAAAAATCCGGCACGCTTCGTGAAGCGATTGGCCAGAATTTACGACTTTTGCCAGGGCAGCCTGAAGGTTATTCTCAAGGACGTCATTCAAGATCCTCGGCAGCTCAAACGATATTTCAAAGTGCACGGCATTCTCCGCCTGATATCAGATTTCACCCTTGCCGGCTACCAAGGCGCATTCGAAGAAGAACTGAAAAAGGATTTGATTGCCCGCGGACTTCTTGTAACAGAGGAACGACGTGCTCGTTTTGCAAAGCTCTACTTTTTGCTCTTTCTTGCAGGATGGGCGCTCTCTCTTACCGCCACTATCTTTCTCTGCGGATCGATGATGACCGGCATCATCAGCTGCGTCATTGTCAGCGGCACAGGTTTCTTGCTTAGAGCATTGATGGAATTGCAAGCCCTGATTCCGTACTTCGAAGAAACACAGGACTTGCTGAAAACGCTGCAGCGTGCAGATTGGAGAATCAGGCTGGTGTCATCCGTGCTGCGATTGATTCGCGCACTTTTCATTGTCGTCATGATCAGCTCATTCTTTGTCGTCATAGCTTTGAGCTACGCATTTTACTTCTGGACCGCCTCCGGTCATGCAGAGGCGTTGACCACAATGGTGGCAATGTTTATTGTCGTTCAGTTCTTTCTGGCGCATATCGCTTTCAAAGCATGGCATCTCACTGTTGAAGAACGCGCCACAGAACGAGGCGAGCATTTGTTGGAGCTTGCTCAGAAGCGACTGGCGGGACTGAGCCCACTTGAGTGCTTCAAAAAACTACTAACCACAAGCGAATATGATCCGACTTTTTCTGAAGTGATGGCCGTGTACGGACCAGAAACTCTAATCCTTCTGGGATGAATTTACCGGCGAATTTACTCGCGCATCCACTGGCCAATCTGCCGCTTGAGTCCAGCAGTGCCTGAATTTTCCGGCTGGTTCTTTGTCAGAAGCGAACCTCAAGGACTCATCTGCTTCGTCAGTTGTTCGATCTGCGTGCGCACATTCTCCCGGATCGCACTGTAGACGCTGAACAACTGACTGCTTCGGCACATGAAAACACTGTTGCCGTCGTTTTCAAACTTAATTCCTACGTATGAGCCTTCATCTCCCTTGAATCTGGCAAGAAGCAGCTCTAACTCCACAGCGCCGAAGTTGGCAAAGATAGTCCCACGCGACCCTGAATACGACGGCGTCTTGCGCAATCTCGAGCTCCCCGTCTGCTCCACCCAAAAGCCATTGATCATGCGGTAGGTCGGCACGCCTTGCCTGCCAAGTTGAGCAATACTCAAGTGATCGGCCTCTCGCCAGAGCCTTTCGAATTCTTTTACTTCCTCATCAAGGTACCCTAGCAATTCTCGATTGAGCGGAGTAAGCCGCTCACCGTCGTAGACGATGCGCAAAATTTTCAGCGACGAGAGAATGGCATCGGAAACCAGAATCTGCTTTTCCGACAGCTGCTTAGTAAGTGCCTTCAGGCACTCTGTGAACAATGCAACATACATATTTTGATGCCCCACTCCGGTCGTCCGACCGCAGTCCCCTTGAATGTATCGTACGTAACGGCTGTGAAATCTTTGTGA
>DATNRC010000315.1:0-2305 GCA_036703705.1 Candidatus Obscuribacterales bacterium | reverse complement strand
GATCGCATCAAAGCGCCCTCTGCTTCCTGCCCAGCTCAAATATTCTGCGGAGACAAATGACACCATCAACGTTTTCCGGACGATGGCACTCTGTCAGGAGACATTCGGCAATGAGGCAATCGACACCTACATTGTGAGCATGACGCAAAATGCCAGCGACCTCGTGTGCATATTGCTGTTCGCCAAGGAAGCCGGTCTTTATGCGCCGGAAGAATATCCGGAAAGAACGATAAGTGTGGTGCCGCTGTTTGAAACAATTGACGACTTGAGGCGCGCACCGGATATCTTCCGAAAGTTGATCAAACTGCCTGTTTATTCGAGCTATCTGAAAACGCGGGACAATCTGCAAGAGATTATGATCGGCTATTCGGACAGCGGCAAGAATGGCGGCATCGTCACTTCCAACTGGGAGCTCTATAAAGCACAAACCGCCCTGGTCGACTTCGCCAATCATGAGGGCATTAAGCTGAGATTGTTTCACGGGCGCGGCGGAACAATCGGCAGGGGAGGCGGACCCACACACCGGGCAATTCTCGCGCAGCCGCCCGGCACCGTGGACCATCGCATTAAGATTACCGAGCAAGGGGAAGTGATTTCAGCCAAATACGCATTGCATGACATTGCGGTGCGCAACTTCGACCGTCTGGTGACTGCCGTCATCGAAGCCAGTCTCAACGACAGGCGCTCGAGCGCGGACGAGGAGAGGAACGACAGGCGATTTCGCTTTATGGAGCAGTTGTCTCAGCACGCATACAAAGCGTACCGCTCGTTGGTGTATGAAAGCCGCGACTTTCTTGCCTTCTTCAACCAGACAACGCCAATCCCGGAAATCGGCGAGTTGCGTCTCGGTTCTCGCCCCGCTCGCAGAAAGGCAGGCAGCAAATCAATCGACGATTTGCGGGCGATTCCATGGGTTTTTGCCTGGACGCAGAGCCGTTTTATGCTTCCTGCCTGGTACGGCTTCGGATCGGCGTTCAAGACAACGGCAAAGAGCAGTGACGATGCATTAAATCAGATGCGCGACTTTTACACGAGCTGGCCTTTCTTCAAGGGATTGATCACGAAAATCGAGACTGCTCTCGCCATAACAGATCTCGACATCGCGAGGTATTATGCCGACAATCTTGTCCAGGACAAAGAAGTGAGAGACAAATTTGTCGCCGCCATTGAAAGTGAATATGAAGCAGCCGCTGGCGCAGTGCTTTCAATTTCCGGCGCCTCTCATCTGCTCGAGGGCACACCTTACCTGCGCAAAGCCATTGATCTGCGTAATCCTTACGTGGACCCGCTGAGCTACCTCCAAGTGAGATTCTTGAAAGAAATGCGCGCGCTTGAGACCGGCGAGGACACCAAATGCAGTGACCCGCAGAGGGCACAACTGCTCGACTACATACTTATGAGCATCAATGGTGTGGCAGCGGGACTGCAAAGCACCGGCTGATCTTATGCAGCTCGCTGCTGGCCCGGCCTGATGATGGGTTTGTATGGAGGCTGCTTTCTGCGGTCCCACACATCGGTCTTGCCGTCCGGACGTTTCCAGGTTATGGTGCCGTCGGCAGACATCGTCGGAGTTCCCTGCTCAGGAACGGCACGGCCGCTGAGATCGACCCATGCGTCGCCATTCTTGGCCAACTGGATGGGCCTTGTGTTCTGGCCGTAGAATGAGCGCACTTCCGGCGGATTCAAATCGTCACGAATTTCCGTGATTACGCCGTTGGATGCAGCGACTCTGTACGGCACCATCGATCCGTCGGCTTTCGCTTTGCTCATCACTTCGCTGCCGTCAGGATTGAACGTTCGGCGCGTGAGCTCCTTGCCCTGGTCGTTGGTCCGTATCATTGTGATGCCACCGTCTTTGGTGCGCTCGAATTTGAAGTGCTCGGCTTTGCCGTCCTGCCCGACAGGCGGCTTTCCAGTGTCCTTGTCGACAAACTTTCCGTCTTTGAGCTGCAGCACGGCCGTCTTGCCGGAGCCAGGGATGGCGAGCTCAACCTGCGTAACCTTGCCGCCATCGTCTGTCTTGAACCGCCAGTTTTCGCCAGTGAAGGCGCTCTGGAAAGAACGCAGCCGAGGAGCGCCGTCCTTGCCTATTGTATATTCGGTCTGTCGCTTGTCGCCGTGCATGCGGACGATGGTTCCGTCCGCTTTCTTCTGGACGAAATCGCCATTGGCCAACAATTCCGCCGGCGGCATTTTGCCCGTTTTGTTGTCGGGCATCAAAACCGGCTGATCGAGCGGATGCTTGGAGCCTGTCAAATCGTATTTGTATTGCGCGAGCTTCGCCGGATCGGCCAGATCGGCAGGG
>DATNRC010000314.1:0-3323 GCA_036703705.1 Candidatus Obscuribacterales bacterium | reverse complement strand
CTGGGCGATCTAATTATTTCTCTTCGACGCAAAATCACTGACAACCCGCGTGATCCGTCGCTGAGAATTAGATTAGCTTCCTTTCTGCACATCGCAGGCGATTATGAGGGGGCGGCAACCGAAGCCAAACGGGCCATTGCTCTTGATCCGGGCAATTATGTGGGGCATGCGTTTTTGGCGCGAATATTGAGCGAAGTAGGTGATTCTCAATCATCACAGATGGAGTTCAGGCGAGCCATCGAACTGGCGCCCGATGAGCCCATTTTGCACATCATGCAGGCAGAAAGTTTGATCGCCAGGGGAGATATATCGGAAGCCATCAACGAATATCGAAGAGCAATCGGATTGCAACCATCTGCGGAGGCATTGTCCGGTTTGGCAGAGGCACTGCTGGCGGTGAATGACACCATAGGAGCGATGAAGGCAGCCCGTCAGGCAGTATCGCTCCAGCCCAGTTCGGCGGCGGCACACGTGGCCCTGACCAAAGCACTCCTCAAAATGGGAGATCATCAGTCAAGCATTCGCACTGCGCGGCAGGCCACGCTTCTCAAACCAACTTCCGCCGAAAGTCATATCGCGCTCGGCAGATCGCTTTTCGCAAAAGGCGATGTGCCTGGTGCAGTGGATGAATTCAGGCAGGCCGTCAGCCTCGATCCACTGAATGCGCAAGCACATAACGATCTGGGATATGCGTTATACAACAAAGGGGATATGCTCTCGGCCGTCAACGAGTTTCGCCTTGCTCTGAGGATAAATCCTCGTTTGAGTGAAGCGAGAAATAACCTGGAGATTGCTATTTATGGCGTCTCGGGCGGCAAGCGAAGATAATCTGCGCATTGCAAAATATGTGCATGATTGTAAAATTGATGAGGCAGATCCTCGCAAGTATTTGCACTCACGTGCCGGACGGAAATTAGCTCTGCTATTCAAACAGCCTGAAAGGGCGAAATGCAAAATCGCAGCTGCTGTCAAATGAGGTATCGGAAACCAGCACCTTCGCTGAGACGTATCGTCATCGGCGGCGAAGGGCGGCAATTACGGGCCACACCGTATCTGGTGCTCATTTCGGCGCTTCTTTCGGCAACCGCGATGTTGGCGCTTTTGCATACGCCGGCGCGCGCGCAGTCCGGACCGGCAAGCAGCCTGCCGGTCCTCAAATTCACGCCCGATCCGCCTCCCGCAACCGCTGAAGCCAAACGCGATGGCGATGCCGATTCACCAGCCGTCCTTTCCACCTCGACCACCACATCAAGTGACAAAGAGGAAGCCGGGAAAGTTGCTGACGGTTTGCCTTCATCTGCCAGCACCGGCAAACAGCAGGACAACAGCCCCTCTGCCTCCGCAGGTGGTGCCGTCCAGGCAGCCGAACCTGAGCCAAAACGTCCTAATAGAGAATCTCTTCAGCCTTCTTTGACGTCTGCGGCGGCGCCGGAAGTGACGCCGGCGCAAACACTTTCTTCTTCAACCTCGGAGAGCGGCAAAGCCATTGCTCAAGCCGCCGGCGGCACCAGACCGAAAGCAACACTGCCGGCGGTGACAGGCACCGTAAAGATTCGCCGCCCATTCAAGCTGTTTGCCAGGGAAGAGCTCATCCACAATTTGAGCTTCCGTGATACTCCGGTCAAGGAAGTAATTGCCGAGCTGGCACGGCGCGGCAACCTGAACATCATTATCGACAAATCGGTAGTGGGAAGGATTACAGGTGAGCTGAGAGATCTGACGCTCAACGAGGCAATGGATAGCGTGCTGGCCGCAGCTGGACTGCAAAGTCGCACGCTCGACAACAATACCGCCATTATAGGAAGCCTGCAGGCGATGACGCAGTTGGGCCTCAACCGCCCGGTGGGCCGCGTTTTCAAATTAAGTTATGCCCATCCGTACGATGTAGCCACTTTGCTGCATGCATCATTCTTCAACCGCGGTTACATCCCTGATTTCACAGCGGCGATAAAGAGGAAAGGCACTAGCGACAAAGAAGAGACTTCCGAGTCAAGCCGCATGGCTCAGGGCGAGCACGGAAATGAGGTTGCCGTCAAAGTCAGGGAGAGCGATCGCAGCACGGATGACTTGTCGAACGATCAAATCAACCGTCCCGATATTGCTCGCACCGTCCGCGGTACCAGCCGCGCGCAAACTCAAGAAGGCGTCGGATTCAACAACGCGGCCGTCGACCCGGGAACGCAGCAAATACGCGCTTTTCAGGAGATTCCTGCCGATTATATTGTCGAGCAGAATGGCGGCAACGCGATTGTCATTCCCGACGTGAAGAATCGGCAGGTGCTCGTAGTGGGCACCGTGCACGATCTGGAAGTGGCGGAGGAAGCCATTCGGCTCATCGACCATCGACCGCGGCAAGTTCATATACAAACATCGCTCGTCGAATTGACGAACCAGGGCATTCGCCAGCTTTCTATGAATGTCTCCAGCCAGGGACAAGGTCTCTCGGGGTCTGTCCTCGGCAATTCGGCAGCTCCACTCGTTCGCTATTTGCCGGGATTGGGCGGACAGTCAAACAGCAATGCCGGTTCGGGCACCACATTTAATAGCAACGCCTCACTTGACTATGCGGGCTTGATTCCGTTTACCACAGGCTCGCAAACCACTACATTCACCCAGAACAACGTCGCTCAAACACCGAACAGCGTCACTAACTTCCCTCCCGCCAACCCGTTTACAGGGCTCGTCGGCAGTGTTCTTCCGACGGTCGCACAGACCATCGCCGGGGTCTCGTCGACTCCCACTGCAGCCAGCGGTTTCAATTTGTTGACGCTGGCGCGCGGAGCCGGCGGAGCGGCGAACATAGCGACAATGCCGGCCGCGCTCAATCTGAGTTTGAACTTGCTCCTGCAAACAAACAAGGCCAAAATCATCGCCAACCCTTCCGTCGTCGTTGTGGACAACACTGAGTCGCTGATTACGCTGGCCCAGGAGGTGGTGCATAAAGTTACGTCCACCGTCAGCCTCGGGGTCGTGACGACTAACGTTGAGCTCACCAAGGCTGGCATCTTCCTCAATGTATTGCCTAAAGTGGCGGAAGATGGATTTATCACGATGCGTTTGCGCCCGCAGGTATCCACGCCGCTGGGAGCGCCATTAGTTTTCGGCAATCCGAACACCAATCCGACCATCGTCACTCTGCTCAACATCCGCGACATAATGTCACAGGAGGTTCGCGTGAAGGATGGTCAAACACTCGTCATAGGCGGGTTGTTTACGGAGAACGAGGCTGCTGTCTTGGCAAAAGTGCCGTACCTTGCCGAAACGCCGATCCTTGGCGCTCTCTTTCGCAACAGCCTGAAAGGCCGCAACCGTACGGAGCTGAT
>DATNRC010000313.1:0-18277 GCA_036703705.1 Candidatus Obscuribacterales bacterium | reverse complement strand
GCTGAGAAGCTGGAGCACCGCATCAATTTCCTCTGTCACGCTCATGCGACTGGAGTCAAGGCGCAATGCCGGGTTAAGCGGGGGCTGGTAGGGAGAATCCAGACCCGTCACTTTGCTTACCGCGCCACTCGATGCTTTCTTGTACAGACCTTTCGGATCTCTTCTCTGACACTCCTCGATGGGGCAGAACATGAATATCTCATGCATGTCCTGACTGCCTATGATGCGGCGCGCCACCTCACGGTCAGCGACGTAAGGCGAAATGCATGCCACTATAGTGATAAACCCTTTGTCCAGAAACAGTTTCGCAACATGCGCCGTGCGGCGAATGTTCTCCGCGCGGTCGCTCTGGCTGAATCTCAAATCTGAGCACAGCCCCAGCCTCAAATTGTCGCCGTCCAGCACCGTCGCCCTCAATCCCTGGGAGAATAAGGTCTTCTCCAGTCCTTTGGCAAGAGTGCTCTTGCCGGCGCCGGAGAGTCCCGTCAGCCACAGAACTGTGCCCCTGTGCTCGTTGAGCTGCTCGAATTCCTGGCGGGAAACATAACCCGATTCATGCGTGAGATTGGCATCAGCTGTTGAGAGTTGTTTTGCCCTTTCGACGGGGCGGGGATCGATCATTCCTGCTGCCACGGTCTCGAAGGTCGAGCAGAGGACAAATCTGTTGAGAGGCGTGATGCTGCCTCCGCGCTCAAATACGACCGGGGCCGCCGTGCGAATGATGGCATCGAATATGGTGCCGTTCTTGATGTTGCCTTCCTCTATTTCTTGATTGCCCTGTTCGAATATGGCTTCTATGCTGCACTTTACTTGTGCGGTTCCCAGCTTCAACAAATATTCGCCGCCGGGCACGAATGGCTCCTGGACAAACCAAACCAGCCTGGAGCGAAACTCGGTGTCTACCTCCAGGCGGTCGCCTTGCTGAACGAGAACTTCGCCGCGCTCGACAAAAATCTGCTCGTGCAAAGTGAGCGCAACAGACTCTCCTTTTGCGGCATTGTCCAGTCTCGCCTGCGGATATTTGCGAATATGCTCCACGCGCGACATTTTGCCGGAGGGAAGAAAGATAATCTCAGTCTCCGGTTTGATTTCGCCGGAGATAATGCGTCCGGCGAAAAGGCGATCTTTCTCAAATCTGTAAACATCCTGCAAGAGCATGCGGAAGGGCTCGACGGAGAAGTCGATTGTCTCTGCCTCTTGCTTGGCCCAGTCGGTCAGAACCTCCAGCAAGGTCTTGTCTTTGTACCAGGGCAGGTTGTCGCCGCGAGTGACCAGATTCTCGCCGGTAAGCGCGGAAATGGGCACGCAGGAAAGACATTCGATTTGCACTTCCTCGATAAGCTTCTTGACGGCATCAATGGTTTCGTCGAATGCAGCTTGATTGTACTTGGCCTCATCAATCTTGTTGACGGCCACTATGACACTCTTCACGCCCAGCATGGAGAGTATTCTCAAATGCCTTCTTGTCTGCGAGCGCACGCCTGAGACGCAATCAACGACGAGAATTGCGATCTCGGCTTCCGACGCGCCTGACGTCATGTTTTTCAAAAACTCGAGATGTCCCGGCACGTCGATCAAAGTAAAGACCAGACCCGCATGCTCGAAGAAAACTCTTGTGCTGTCGATGCTGATTCCCTGCTCTTGCTCCTCTTTGAGTGCGTCAAAGAGAAAAGCCGGTTCGAACTGGATGCCGCGATCGCGACACGTTTTGCGAACAGACTCTACTTTGTCCTCGGGCACTCTTCCGCAGTCGAGCAGAACGCGGCCAAGCAGCGTTGATTTGCCATGATCGACATGACCGATGACGACTACTTTCTTATGAATGGAATCTGTTGTGCTCACCTACATATATCCTTTGCTTCTTAGCTCTTGCATCGCATAACTGATTTCTTTGTCCTGAGCTCGCCCTGCGCGCTCTGTCGTTTGGGTAACGGACAGTTCGGCAATGATTTCTTCCACGCTCTTGGCGCAGGAGTCAATGGAACCCGTACAAGGAAGGCAACCTAAGCTTCGGTATCGCTTTCCTTCACGGGAGAAATAAAGCGGCATAATCTCGAGATTGGCTTGATGTATGTACCTCCACACGTCCATTTCGGTCCACTGCAATAGCGGATGAATACGCACATGAACGTTTTGAGGGACGTGCAAATTATAGTAATTCCATACTTCGGCAGGTTGCTCTTTGTATGTCCAACTTCCGGCGTCGCTTCTCGGCGAGACAACACGCTCTTTGCTGCGAGATCCTTCCTCATCCCTGCGAATGCCCAGGAGCAAGCCCTGGATTTTGTGCTCTTTCACAACATCAAGCAGTGCCTGAGTCTTTAAAGCGCCGCAACACGTCATGCGGCCGAGATGAGGTCCCATGCCGTTTTCCAGCGCCGCTTTGTTTTGCCCGACAATTAGTTTGTAGCCGTGCCTGCGCGCATACTCATCGCGCCAGGTGATCATCTCCGGAATTTTATAGCTGGTGTCAACGTGCACAAGCGGCATAGGCACGTGGCCGTCAAAGGCGCGTCTCACCAGCTCCAGGAGGACAGTGGAGTCTTTGCCCATAGACCAGAGCACGGCGAGATTTGTCGTATGCCGATATGCTTCTCTGATTATGTAAACACTTTCGTCTTCCAGCGCACGTAATTGTCGATCCATCGAAATCCTTCTTGGTAGGGGCTGCGCGACCTGCTAGTGAAACATAGGGTGCACTGGAAATCAAGAATTACTGTTTAAGGGTAGGCGGAGGAAAGGCGCAGGACCAATGAAGATCAAAAATTTCATGACGCGACAGGATGCATATATGCTTATGCATCTTTGCATCCCGCCAAAAGGGCAAATAGGAGCGGATTTATCGCCAGCCATGCCATGCGCCCCGCATGGCAACATTTGACTGTGCGATGTCAACAGCAGGAGGGGCGGCGAGCGCCGACCGCACGAGTTTCTAAATCAGTTCTACTGTAGGCGCAATTGGACATATGCTATCGTAGTCGGGAAATCAAGGGTTTTGCAGCATTCTTTGTGCCTCGCCCTCGGCAAGAATCAAGTTCGTAAATGTGATGGTTTGCAAAATATTCCGTCCATCAACCGCCAAGCATCATGGAAGCACTCATTAAACTCGAAAATGTAACCTTAAAATTCCGCCGTTATGCAGACAAGGCTCCCGCGCTCAAAGAAAGCGTCATAAACAAATTGTCGGGCAACAAGAGCGCAATCACCAGGGCGGAAGATTTTGTCGCCCTCAATAAAGTCAATCTGGAAATCAGAGGCGGAGAGCGAGTAGGCATTATCGGCTTGAATGGGGCCGGTAAATCCACCCTTTTGAAAACAATCGTCGGAATCTATAAGCCTCAAAGCGGGCGCATCACCGTGCGCGGTCAAATCACGCCCCTGATTGAGCTGGGAACCGGATTCGATCCTGAATGCACGGGAAGAGAAAACATCTACCTCAACGGCTCCATGTTGGGACGCACCCGTCAGCAAATGAGGGGCTACGAGCCGCATATCATTGATTTTGCCGACCTGCATGAGTTTATCGACGTACCGATCAAATATTACTCTTCCGGCATGCAGGGGCGCCTTGCTTATGCAATAGGGACAATGCTCGAGCCGGAGATTTTGCTCGTGGATGAAGTCTTTTCCACCGGCGACGCCAGGTTCGTAAACAAGGCGATGAATAGAATGACACATCTATTTAACAATTCACAGATTGTGATCATGGTCTCGCATGGACTGGAGAACATAAAGCGCATCTGCAACCGCATCGTGCTTCTCAATCACGGCTCCGTCATCATGGATGGAAAGACGGAAGAAGTTTGTGATTACTATCTCAAGTGTATCGTCAATGCCGAGCCTACGTCCGAAGAACAAGAGCTGCAAAGTCTAAGGGAGCAGAACGCCTTGCTCCTCGAGAAAGTTGAGAAACAGCGGGTACAGCTCAAGTTGCTGAAGGAGCGGCTGATTAAACTCAATATTCTGCAGAGCGAAACCGAGGCCGTCGGTGAAGACCTGGCCGTGCTGTCACCATCTTTCCATTCTCTTCTCAGCAGGGTAAACACCGAGGAATCGACTATGCGTGAGCAGAATGAGATGCTGGTCAAGAAAGTGGAAGAACAGCGACGCCGGCTCATTCTCTTCAAGCAAAAGGCCAGGGAGTTCAATGCCATGCTAAGAGAAAAAGGTTGGCAGGGCGAAGAGTTCGCTCTCAAAATTGCCCCTGGCGAAGTTTCGGCGAATTAAAGCAGCGCCTTGAGCAAGTGCCGGGGAAGGCGCGCCGTAACTAAAACCTGCGGCAGCGACAACTGCTGCCCGCGGTGCCTGGAGTTGAGCACGAAAGTCGGGATCTCTACAGGCGGAAGACCAGATCTCTTTCTGTCCGTTTGAGCAGATACAAGCCTATGAGAAGGGCGCCGAATGCTGTAAGTGTGGGAATCAGCCAATCAACCACGCCCGGCAGCACTCCCTCGTAAATAACCTGACGGTAGAGCCTGATGATGTGGTAGAAGGGATTGAACTGGAAGAAGAGAAGAAGTTTTGGCGACAGCTTGTCCGGCGGATACATCACAGGCATCATGTAAAACATGACGCTCAACACAACTGTCGTTATGTGAGCGAGATCCCTGAAGTAAACCGTGGCAATCGCCATTATCAAGGACGCACCGCAGAGAAAAATGCAGGTGATGCCTATGACAATGGGCAAAAGAAGCGACGTGGCCTTTACCGACAAGCCGAAGATGGCGGCGAGAATGAACAAGCTCGCCAGGCTGAAGGCGAAGTTGAATGCTTCCACGCAGACATTGGCAAGCGGAAAGAAGGCACGCGGGTTGTAGAGCTTTTTGAGAAAAGTCTCGTTGGCAAGAATGGACTGCGTCGAAGAAGTAATGGTTGTTTGAATGAACTGCCAGGGGAGCACGCCGCTAAAAATGAACATGGAGAAATGGTGCAGATCTCTTTTGAAAAGCGAGGCAAACACCACAGACATTACGACCATTGTCAGAAGCGGATTGAGAAGGCTCCAGGCGAAGCCGAGCACCGAGCGCCGGTAACGGCGGCTCAAGGTGTTCATGACGAAGGTGAAAAGGGCAAATTTAAACTGCCTCAGCTCTTCGTACGTTCTGAGCGCAAAGGCGAAAAATGATTCATGCTCGTAGTCGCCACTTTCAACTTCAGGATGGCCTTCAGCGGGCATGTGCTGCGTGCTTACTGCTGCACTGTCGGCTTGCAATAATGCAGCTTGCACTTGCTCGTCAGTTTGGCGGACAATGGTCTTTTCTTGAACTGATGCCAACTTCCAGGAAACCTTCTTCAGTTGCGATGCGCCTTCTTCAGTTGCGATGCGCCGCCTTCAGTTGCGATGCGCCGCCTTCAATTGCGATGCGCCGCCTTCGGGACTCTCTTGACTTTGCCGCATAACATACCATAACCCCTTTGCGGCTCATAGACAGTTACTTTCATCCAAACATAGGCTTAACTCAAATACATGGACGCTTGAACTGCCATCGGGCACATTTTGGAAACCATCATGCCATGAGGCTTAAGCGGCTTTACCTTAAATCAAGGCTCTCGCTTTTTGGGCTCTTCTGAAGTACCTTTACTTCTTTCAATTGCTGGCACGGGAGAGTGGAGTGTATGGTCTCGACTATTGATGCCCCGACGAAAGTAAAGACACCGATTGGGCTGAAGAAAATTCCCAGGCCGGACTACGCGCGCCATCCAGGGTACGGATTGTTGTTCGGCAGGCCGAAGCTTTCCACCCGCATTCGCGCGTTCAAGAAGCTGTGGCCCTATTTGAAAGAACAGGCACTGCTGGTTTATCACAGAAAGCGAACCCCTCAAAGAGCAATTACCGGCGGCAACACCTTGTACGATCGCGTGGCGCGCGAAGGCGCTGTCGGCGTTCGATTGAGCTCGGAAGAGCTGGCGCAGTTGAATCGCTATCTTCAACCTTCTCTTGCCAGCCTGCAGGCGCGCAAAGCGCAAATACCGCCAGAGAAGCGGGTTTTCAAAGACATGCTGCTGGGCATCTCCATCAAAGATGCACCTGAATTCATCAGCTATCTCCGCCAGATCTTAGAACGGCACGGTGTAATCGCCGCAGCCAGCCGGTATCTCGGCGCTCCCGTGCAAATGCGCGACACCGTCAAATTGCAAATCACGGACCGGCATGATGCACCATGGCACGATCACTTCGCTGATGCAGGAGCCGCGGATCCGGCTACCAGTTACATGCACATCGATTCGTCCGTGCGCATCATGAAGTGCATGCTGTACTTGAACGAAGTAACTCTCGATAACGGTCCGTTCGGATATGTCATCGGCAGCAATAACCTTAAGATGAGTCTCTTCGAATACATCGTCAGAAAAGCCAACGACAAAGCACGTCTCGACAAATGCGATCCTGCCACGCGTGAGCTGTTCTGGGCTCTGCCGAAGGCGATGCAGCTGAAATCTGAATTTGGCAATGACATGTTCGACGGCGCGCCGGAGACGCAGGCGCTCATTGAGCACGAGCATAAATTTACGACCGCAGACGGTCACATTGTGTTATTTGATAACAACGGCATTCACCGCGGGACAAGAGTGATTGCGGGTGAGCGCCACGCCATGCAGATCCAGCTCGATCCGCAACTGGGCCCTGGCGTCCCTTCCGCTCAGGACTCCTATTGAATTGGCAATTAATTTCGCAGCAGCTGATTGCCCGGATTGTTCTACTGGGCGGCAATCAATGTGATCTCTTCATACACGCGGGTCACTGATTGAGCCAGACTCCGGCTATCGAGCCCATGGGCTTTCAGCACCTCATCGTTTTGTCCGCATTTGGGAATTTCCGTTATTCCAAGTTTGAGAGCCTTTCTCAATTTGGGCATATGGAGCCTGGCGATTTCGCTGAGCACCATCTCGCCTTGACCGCCGCGGATGAAGTGGTTGTCGAGCGTAATCACGATGGGACAATCCTTCACGGACTCAAAGAGCCAATCTGTGTCTACATGATTGAGCCACGGCAAGTTGATGACTCTTAAGGCGATGCCCCGCTGCTTCAGATCTTGAGCAGCTTTGTAGGCTTCCGACAGCATGATCGGCCCGTACGAAATGATGGCCGCATCCGCACCGTCGCACAATACCACTCCTTTGCCAAACTCGACTCTGTAATCTTCGGGCAAGGTAAAGGGGATTTTGACGGGAATCGAAACCAAACGCAGATAGCTGCTTTCGCGGTGAGTCTTTACGAGGTAGCGAGTAATCATCTCTACTTCCTTTTCGCACGAAGGCTCAACGAGCGCCATGTGCGGCACGCCTCCCAGCGCCGATATGTCGCGGACGCATTGATGCGAATGCCCCGGACCCGAGGGAAGAAGTCCGGCCAGTGAGCCGACGTAAATTATTTTTGTCAGCTCTGTTGCGTTGTTGAAGATTTGCTCGTTAGGCCGATCGCTGAGAAAGCAGGCAAAAGAATGCACCACCGGCAGTGCGCCCTCGAGAGCCATGCCGCCTGCTTGCGAGACCATGTCTTGCTCTGCAATGCCGCATTCGAAGAAGCGCTCGGGAAATTTTTCTTTGAAGGGAATGAGCCCGGTGTCGAGGACAAGGTCGGCATCTAGTGCCACCAGCTCGGGCGTGCTCTCCGCCTCTTTTACAAGAGCTCTGGAGTAAGCGCCGACCAGGCGCTCATAGCCGTCGAAGTTTTTCGGCTCCGCAGGGGGCGCAGATTCCAGTTTGATAGCGCCCAATCCCAGAGCTTTCGCCAGCATTGTCGCCCGCTCCGTAAGCTCAGACAGTCCTCTTTCATAATCAGCGGCGGATGGGGCTCCGCTGTGAAATCTGTACAGATCGTTTTCGCCCATCACGACGTGCTCCATGAATGACACGCCCTTTCCTTTAATCGTGTCGGCTATGACAATTTTCGGACGATCCTTCACCGACTCGAGAGCTTCGAAGGTCTGTTGCAACTGCTTGAAGTCATGACCGTCAATGCGGCTCACATGCCAGCCGAACGCTTTCAACTTGGCCTCCAGATCGCCCAGATCGCTTGTCTTTGATACGAGGCAATCGGACTGCACTTTGTTGTGATCGATGATCACGGTTATCTCGGACATGCCGCGATTGCTGGTTGGCTGCAGCGACTCCCAGAATTGACCTTCCTGCAATTCTCCGTCGCCTGTAAGGACGAAGAAACGTCCCTTCTGCTTTCGCAAACGGCGTGTCAGCGCCATGCCGCGCGCTTTAGAAATGCCCATGCCCAGCGAACCGGTGTTGGAGTGCATGAAAGGAATGGAAATATCCGGGTGCCCTGGCAAGCCTCCCAGGCGGCGCAGCGTGTGTATTTTGTCGAAGCTCAAAAGGCCTTTGGCGATAAGCACCGAATACTTCGCCGGGACGTCATGACCTTTTGACGAGAAATAGACGTCGGCGTCCTTTTCAGCCACCCCATCGCCGGGAAGGTTAAGCTCATTGAGAAACAGCCAGCTGACAATATCGATGCTGCTGAAGCTGGTTCCGATGTGTCCCGAGCCGGCCCTTGCGATCATGTAAAGGACGTTGATGCGGCAGAGCGTGGAAAAGATCTCGGCCTTTTTGATCGGATCGATTTTTGCCGCGAGCACCTTCTCGAATTCGGATGCCGGAACGAAACGTAATTCAGTCACTTGATTTGCTCTCCTTAGCTGATGATGTCGGCGTGAGATGTGAAATTTTGCCCTGGCGCAAAAGAGGTCTGCTCGTAAAATGCAGGTGTCGACAGCGGCGGCAGGCAGCTGGCGTCGCTCGTGACGAACTCCAGTGCCAGCTTCCAGTCGAATTCGTCGTTGATGTCGAAGCCTTCCATCTCGTCCGTTATGAAAGGCGCGAGTATGTCACCGGCTATGGTGCCGCCATCGAGGACGACCCGCGTCCAGGCAATCTCCAGACTGGCGTTTTGCACATAGACTTCGGGCAGCGCTTGATAGGGCGTGCTGTGCCATGGTGTTCCTGGCGGGCTGAGCAAAAGAGGATGCATGCGTGGACCTTGAATAATCCACATTTTGCCCGGATGCTGCTTGCACTTCTCGACGGCTCGCAACGAATCGATACCCTCAGTCGAGCAAAATTGCTGCCAGGCCCTTCTTATAGTGCGAGGCTGGCGAAACGGGCTTGTCGGGCGGAGAATGGAAAAGCAGTCGTACTTCCTGCCTTCCGCTTGCAATCGATCGAGAGTGTAATAAATCCATTCAATATCCGGTGAGTTGTCGCCGGCAAGCTTCGCGGGCCGCAAAAACGGCACTTCCGCGCCATAGTGACGCGCAATGCGGGCCACCTCTTCGCTGTCGGTGGAGACGACAATCGCTTCGAATATGCCGCTCCCTTTCGCCGCCGCAATTGTATAGGCAATCAATGGGTGACCGTTGAGAGGGCGGATGTTCTTTCCGGGAACCCGCTTAGATCCTTGTCTTGCTGGTATGAGGGCGATTGCTTTGTAGTTTGCCACCATTTATGCCTCTTTCAACCTCACTGCGTCTCTTATCCTTTCTCTTGGCATGGGGCGATTCATTAGACCGCTTGCGGATCGATGTTGATGTAAACGTCTTTCAGTTCCGAATAAACATCAAGCGCCTCCGTGCCGGGCTCCCGAGTGCCGTTGCCTGATTGCTTGCGACCGCCGAAGGGCATATGGGGCTCGCTGCCGAATGTTCCTGCATTAGTCATCACCACCCCGGCCTGCACCTTCTCGCAAAAACGCATGGCCCGATGGATATTCGTTGTATGAATGCAAGCGGTCAATCCATATTCGGAACGATTTGCCATTTGAAGAGCCTCTTCGAAATTGCTCACCTTAAACAAAAGCGCTATCGGCCCGAACAACTCGCGCTGCGCGATTTCCGAATCCGCTGAAACGCCCTCGATTAGCGTCGGCTCCATGTAAAAACCATCTTTGTGCTCGGCATCCATCATGCGCTTGCCGCCGGCGAGGATTTTGGCGCCGCACTTGACGGCAGTCTCGACCGAGGCAAGCATATTGTTGAGCTGACCTTCATTGATCACCGGTCCGAAATCATCGTCGTCTTGCGGTCCTACCTTTTGCTTTCTCGTCCGCTCGATGAGCATGGCTTTGAATCTTTCGTAAATCGAAGCGAAGATAATGATCCGGCTTGCAGAGGCACATCTTTGACCGGCATTGCTGAATGCGGACAGCATCACCCATTTGGCGGCATTCTCGAGATCGGCGTCATCGCAGACGACAAGCGGATTTTTGCCGCCCAATTCGAGCGAGACACGGGCCAGGCGTTGACCGGCGAGCAGTTGAATTCTTCGTCCCACTTCCGTGGAGCCGGTAAAACTGATGATGCCCACATTTTTATGCGCCACCAGCGGCTCGCCTGCTTCTTCTCCGAGGCCCTGAACGATGTTGAGCACGCCGTGAGGCAGTCCTGCTTCATGAGCTATTTTGCCGAAGAGCCAGGCCGTGGCGGGCGTGTCTTCGGCAGCCTTCAAAACAGCAGCATTGCCGCAAATCAAAGCCGGGAACACCTTCCAGGCGACGTTGGCAATCGGGGTATTGGCGGCGATGATAAGCCCGGCCACACCAATGGGCTGGCGCACCGTCATGGCGAAGCGATTCTTGACGCCACTGGTGGTGGTGCGGCCGTATAGTCTCTGTCCTTCGCTTGCATAAAAGAGGCCGAGCTGAATGGCGCCGTCTACCTCAGCTGAGGCATTCGCTCTCGATTTGCCGCTTTCCATGGCCACGCATTGAGCCAGCTCATCGGCATACTCTTTCATGCCCAGAACGATTTTGTGCAATACCTCGCCGCGTTTCACGGGCGGCATGTCGGACCATGCTTCTTGCGCTGCAACGGCGCTTGCCACTGCCCTCTCGATATCGGCCGCCTTGGAGCGGGCGACGCGAAAGAGCGCCTTGCCTGTCACCGGGCTCAGTTTGTCGAACCACTCCGCCCCTGCGGCATCAGTCTCGGAGCCGCCAATCCAGTTTTTGATTTCCGAGGGAAGGTGGCGATTGATTCCTGTCTTTTCTTGTTCTTTAACGCTTTGCACCATTAATTTCCTGCCGGCGAGTTGACTGCAATCCTCACAGAATGCCGGGGATTGTAGATCCAAAGGTGGAGGCAGAACAAGTTGGGCGCGCTAACTTTGAGCAGCAAGGCTGCTTTGGATGACGCGTCCAGAGATCTGGCTCATAAAATCTCGAAACCTTAGGCGAATATCATCCACTGTTTCACCACGCGGTCCAGCCCCCATCAATGACCATGTTTGACCCGGTCATATAGGATGACGCTTCCGACAAGAGAAAGACGATTGCCCCGTTGTATTCGCCGGCTCGTGCCATGCGCCCCATCGGCATTCTCTGCAAATACCCTTTAAGAAAGTGCTCATCTTGGTTGTTGAAAACGCCGGCAAACGTAACGGTATTCACCCTGACGCCTTTCGGGGCCCAGTACGTGGCCAGATAACGCGTGAGATTGAAAAGACCGGATTTGGAGACGGAATAAGCGACAGGCTTGAAAAACGGCGCCCCGCCTGCGGCTCGATATTCATAAATGCGCTGATCGGGTGAAACCAATCCATAGATAGATGAGACATTGATGATCGAGCCTCGCCCTAAAGCCGCCATTGCGCCTCCCAAAACCTGGCACGAGAGGAAGACGCCTTTCGTGTTTACGGCCATGACTTTGTCCCAGGACTGCTCGGGATAAGTCTCGAAGGGACCGTTTTCTTGAGCCGGCGCATCAGGCGGTGAATCCAGAGCGGCGTTGTTAATCAGTCCGTGCGGCACGCCCCATTTGCTTTTCAGGTCCTCGAGCCCCGCTTCTATGGACGAGCGCTTGGTGACGTCAACCTTTAGAAAAAGGAAGTCCTTTGCTTTATCGCCGTATTTTGAGCGGACGAATTGATCATCATTGCGCGTATCGAAAATCGCCACTTTCGCTCCCCGCTCCTGAAGACAAGTGGCGAATTCGCGCCCGAGCATTCCCAATCCGCCAGTGATGACAATCACCTGGCCCGCGACACTAAAAATATCTTCCGCCATGTATACCCTTTGCAATTCTGTCTGTTGACTTCTCGAAAGCGAGCGCGCTCGGAATTCTTGTTGACTTCTTAGCGGCGCTCTCTCGTTTCGTTCGGAAAATATTGAACATGGTGACGGCTCTTGCGCTTGAACATTTTTCAAGGTGACGTTGCCAATGTTTCTGCTACCATTTGCAGCGCTTTAAAGTCAGGCATCGGATTGCTCTCTTGGCAATCAGCCTGTCAAGCGATATTTGGAGTATCGGATATATGAAACGCGAGCTTGTGATCGATGGTCAGGTGATTCGTGATGACACCACATGTTATGTCATTGCGGAGATTGGGCACAATCACCAGGGTGATATTGAAAAAGCAAAACAGCTTTTCAAGGCGGCGAAAGAGTGCGGTGCCAATGCAGTCAAACTGCAAAAGCGCGACAACAAATCGCTTTACACGGCGAAGCTCTACAACAGCGCCTACGACAATGAAAACAGCTACGGCGACACTTATGGCGAGCACAGAGAGTTTCTCGAATTTGGAAAAGAGCAATATCAAGAACTGCAAGCATATGCTCGCGAATTGCAAATCACGATGTTTGCCACTGCCTTTGATTTTAAGAGCGCCGATTTTCTCGCCGAGCTCGACATGCCCGCATTCAAAATTGCCTCGGGCGATTTGAAAAATATTCCCCTGCTCAAGTACGTAGCGCAATTTCAAAAGCCTATGATTGTAAGCACCGGCGGCGCCAGCATCGAAGATGTGCAGCGCGCCTATGACGCCATCATGCCCATCAACCAGCAGCTTTGTATTCTGCAGTGCACGGCAGCTTATCCGGTTGCATACGAGGAGCTGAATTTGCGTGTGATCACGGCCTTCCGCGAGCGTTTCCCCAACATCGTTATCGGCCTCTCCGACCACGACAACGGCATCGCCATGGCTGTTGCGGCCTTCGTGCTCGGCGCCCGGGTGGTGGAGAAGCATTTCACCATCAACCGCGCATGGAAAGGCACAGATCATGCCTTCTCGCTGGAGCCGACAGGCCTGCGCAAGCTGGTGCGCGACCTCAACCGTGTTCCTCTTGCTCTTGGTGATGGTGTGAAGAGAACCTATGAGACCGAGCGCAAGCCGCTGATCAAGATGGGCAAGAAACTCGTCGCCGCGCGTCCCCTTCCTGCCGGGCACATTCTCACCAGGGATGATATCGCCATCAAATCGCCGGGAGACGGATTGGCGCCTTATCATCTCGATAAGGTGCTCGGTTTGGTTCTGAGCAAACCTCTAAACGCTGACGATGACATCAATTATGATGTTCTGTCCGGGCCTTTCGTCGCGCCTCCTGTAACGGCGCCGGTTGTGAGCTGACCGCTCAATGAATGAAGGCGCCGGCGTAATCGAAAGAGACAGGTCGGCGGACGGAGCCGCGGATTTGGCGGATTTGACCGATTTGACCGATCGCATCCGCCGCATAAAGCTCGTTGCCTTCGACTTCGATGGCGTGTTCACCGACAATACCGTTCTTGTCATGGAGGACGGTACCGAGGCGGTGCGCTGCTGGCGCAGCGACGGCATAGGATTGCGCAAGCTCGAGGCGATTGGTGTGGCGAGCATCATCATCTCAACCGAGCCCAACGGCGTCGTGCAAAAGCGGGCGGAAAAATTGCGCATCAGATGCCTGCACGGTGTGGATGATAAGCTGCGGGCGCTCAAGGAAATAGCTGCCGAATTCCGGATTGAACTCGATCAAATTGCATTTGTGGGCAATGACGTCAATGACCTTGCTTGCCTCGAGGCTGTCGGGCTGCCAAT
Organism: Candidatus Obscuribacterales bacterium; assembly: GCA_036703705.1. GTDB lineage: Bacteria > Cyanobacteriota > Vampirovibrionia > Obscuribacterales > Obscuribacteraceae > DATNRC01. Next base: position 4,486 of record DATNRC010000313.1, on the reverse strand, counting down.
TGTCGTTGCGGATGCTCATGAGGATGTTTTGCCGCTTGCATTGTTGCGAACGACAAAACGTGGAGGCTATGGGGCCGTGCGGGAAGTATGCGATCTCTTCGCGCGCGCATTTGCCTCCTGATGCGGCTTTTGCTTTTTGCCTGGCGAAATTTGACGAAACGATCTGGCAGAGCCTCTTTGACTTAGCTCGAGCTGTGTGAACTGAAGATGGACTTGCAGTTCTTCGCCAGGTTTTGGAGGGGCAAATTGGCGAAAGCAGTGCTACGAAAATGAACCCTGTAGGGTTCAAGACCTTCTTGCTTGGCGGTGCGGCAGAAAGTGCCATGTCTCAATGCGTTGATGGCTATTTGGACTTCCTGTTGGAAATTTTCGTTGAACCATATAAGGTGCAAAAACATAGCCAAGTAAGCGTTGTGGTAGCGTAAAGGCCGCCGGCCTATTTGTAAAAGCGTGCTACCGCACATTCGCCGATTTTGACGGGCAGCAGTTCAAAGCGCGAGAAATAACCGCGCCCGAGAAAGAATCCTTCCATCTCGCAAAAGTCAAAACTTTGATTATTGCTTGCCGTCGGCACGAAGTTTTCATTGCGCGAATCGGGCAGGAATTTGGGCGACAACGATCGCATCAGGGATTTGAGCCCGTTCAACCTCCTTGAAGGCGAACATAGCGGGCTGATAAGCTGTGCCTGCTGCTTAATGGCGTGCTCCGGCGGCACGCAAATGGACAAAGATTCCTTCGTCATCTGCGCGAGCTTGTGCCAGGCATCATGGTTTTGCAACTGAATTACAGGATCGATTGCAAAAACGTGGTCGAATCTCCGATGGGGCAGGGACGAGACACTGCCTCCAATCACTTTTACATCGCTGCGATGCATCATTCTCAGCATCAACGAACGTGAGAATCCATCGGCATCAAGATTGAAGCTGACGAGATCGCGGGCATTTCTCGTTTCTGCGGCGAAGCACAGGCCATGCGCGCTCACGCCGATATCGATGATACTTTTGCCGTCCAGCTTTCCGGGCAGCAAATCTTCGATGCCGCCGTCGATGAATTGATGCGGAGAAGCATGGTGGGCGAGCAAAGGCCCGGCCATGATTTCTTCTATGTCGTTCGCCGAGAAAGTTACCGGCTCGGAATCGATCACATCAAAGAGCTCGGCTTCGTCTTTGAGAGGGCGATAGTCAAAGTCACGCGAATCAATCAATGAATATTCAATTCCATCTTTTCGCAGGCGCTCCAACCAGGCTCTGTAGAGTGCTTTCAGATCCAGGCTGTCAATGAAATCGATAACCGACACCCACCAGTGTCGATTCTTTTGCGAGTCATCAATCTGCAAAGCACGCCGTTTCAAAATGGCCTTCTTGCTGCAAGCGAGCACGATTGCTTGCCGCTCATGATATTGGCTGAAGTCGACTACATATTTCCAGCGCTGCTCGCAAAGAAAATCGTCGCCATGGACTTTGACTGCTTTGTTTCGCTCTCTCGACTCGGTCGACAGAACGAGCTCCCTATATGGTTTTAGAATATTGTAATGAAATGCGATATCAGACCTTCCTGTATCGGATTCGAAACAGAGGTCCGTTTGTTCCGTTGCCGACTTGGAGATTTCCTGGAACTTATTGCTTTGAATGAATGCGCTCTTGCCGACGCACGTGGGACCGCTGACTATCCATAATTTGGGAGCGTGCGGAGCCGCCGTGGTCCTGCTTATGACTGAGACTGGATCGATTACCATTGTGACCTTTTGAGGCAGCAGATCGCCATTTGCCTTCTCCCTTGCTGCCGGGACACCGAGAGCAAATAATTGTCGCATCTTCCAGTCCGCTCGCCATTAAGGGCGCATCAGGGAAGCTCCAACTGCAGTTCGCTCTTAACCATTCGTTGTGAAGACGCAATATAGACGCGCCATGACCGGACAGTAACTAAGTTCGTGACGGGGAACCGGTCTTGCCGGACTGAGCGATATCGTTCGTATCCGAGATGGAAGCCAGCTCTCTTTCCAAATTGCTGTACATAAAGCGGGTTGATACGTTAAGCCATATTGGCGTTTTGGAGCTGGCGAGCGCCTTTTCGTCGTAGAGTGTGGCTATGGGACTGTATTTAAGCTCGAGCGTGAATGCTTCGTTGATGCGCTTGATGGTTGCCGCGTCATTCTCAATTACGTACGCGAGCGGGAAGAGCAATACATTCTTCGGATAGGCGCGCTTATAGGCCCGAGCCAATTCATTGTGCGTTTGCCAGAGACGCATGGCCATGCTCGAGGAAATCTGGGCATTGTCCACGTCTTTTCTCCGTTCGGCTCGCCGGAGAAGAGAATTAACGACCTCGTCTGCCGGTCGCCAGGTGAGGACGATTTTCAAATCTGGAACGAGAGACAACCATTCATCAAGAAACAAAAGCGACCGGGGGTCTTTCCAGCCCCAGGATTTGAACTTTTGATTGCGCTTTTGCACGTAAGCGAGCGCGGTTTCTCTTTCGCTTTCGGAAAAGCGCAGCCTGCCAGGCTCTGCGGTTTGCCAGCCCTTGCTGTCAGGATCGATGCGCAGCAATGCCGACTTGTGCAAAGCGGTGAAGTCCGCGTCCTCCCAATTGCCTTTCGGGTTGGCGGGAGTCGGTCCGTTCAGATTGCCGTCGCCGATTACCAATCCGCAGCTTTGCAGCCAGTTGGCAAAAAGGGAGGTTCCCGATCTGTGCATTCCGGAAATGCAAACAACTGTGTTGGTATTCGTTGTGGTCATGAACCAAGACTCCAGTGACGGGACCTTGCGGGCAGCTTTTAACCGACAGATAGGATATCACGTTTCCAGTCGAGGGCTTGCGAACCATTGTTTCCGTAATGCACAAATGCTGCCAGCGTCTGATCGAGAAGCGTCATTTCCATGTCGTGACTGCGGTCGCGCCTGACCTGACGCCTCATGTGAAAGCCGAAAGGAGCGTCTTTCCAGAAGAATTCTTCCCAACCATAGCCAACAACGTCGGGCAGCTCCAGATCACGGAATTTGGTCGTGCTGTAACAGGAAGCGTCCTTTGGCAGAAAACATCGTGTTTCCGGCAAGAGCTTCTCCAAGAAGCGACTGAAGCGTGACATCGCCCATGGTGGTCCTTCGAATTCCGATCGGGGCTCGAAAGCCGGGCGGAAGCTCTCGAATTTGAGCCTTTTTGCCGCCCTCGCTTTCATGTATATCTGGTAGCCGGTATCAAAAGAGCTGGCCACGGTGGAGCGTTCTTGAGAGAGTCCGGAGGCGTTGCTTGTCGAGGTGCGATCCACGATCTGGCGCTCGAGGGAGAGGAGCAATTTTGTCAGCCCCTTTAAGGGGCCGAATGAGCTGTCATTGAGCGTCCGGCAGAGATCCTCTCTGTGGTAGATTGGGCGAAAATCGATCTCCTGGCTGGGAAAGTGTCTCAGATCAATGAAAAGGCAGTGTACGCACGGGAAATAGCGATATTTGTTGTACCATTTGGGATGCCAGGGCGCGCCCAGAAAAGTGAGGCCGTTGCTCAGCATGTGGGAAATTGCCTGATCGATCCAATTCGGGGCGACACAGAAGAAATCAGGATCGAGTATCAACAGATAAGGCGTCGTCACCCGATCGAGAGCCAGGTGCAGCCCGGCAGCGTGGTGATAGGCTCCGGCTCCTCGCGGAAAGTCATGCACTTTCTCGACGCCCTGGAGCACTGTTACGCGCTCGTCTTTAAACAAGAGTGGAGGATGGGGAAGAGGCCTGTTGTCGGTGACCAGCCAGCGCCAATGCTTGCCTGGATTGAGCCTGGCGGTCAAAGCCGTATTGCGCTCGATATCATCTGCGCTTTCATAAATGACTGAGCACAAAGTGATGATCGGTTCATCTAAATTTGGCATAAGAATGTGCTGCGACTGTGGCGAGCGCCTGGTGAAGCCGCTATCTTAACAAAATCGTCGTGGCATGGAATTAGCACCGCTAAATACCTGAAGGTTACCACTCTGCTTTTGCTGCATTCGGCTCTTCGTTTAGAGGTCGCTTTGTTGCCCGGGTTTGCTCAAGAATCATATTCCAACGGCCGGTCGTGCAAGATATGGATTGTCTCCGGACCCACTTGCGCGGGCAAAACCACGCTCATCAAAAGCGAAAGGCTGGAGCAAATTTGCGGCCGCGGCGTCAACGAGGCAAAATTGAAAGGCTCTGAGGAAGCTCACATTCTCGGCGCTCTGGCGGTAATCAGCGGCGGCGGCAATGTGGCGCTCCATTACAATACGTTCAAACCATTTGAGATGGGCATACGGCAAAACGTGGCTCTCGACGCTCGTCAGCGGCAGGCGGCCACGTCACTTGATTATGTCAGGGAGCAGCGATGGCGTGTGCTTGATCAACTGACTGCCGCGTACGAACGGGAAGCCCTTGTTCTTGTATGCGACAAGAAGCAATTGCTTTTCAGGCGGCTCCGGCGCGGGCTCAGAGGCGGCAACGGGAAGCACAAATACTGGTCCGTGTCCTGCGCGAATCTTTTG
>DATNRC010000312.1:0-23147 GCA_036703705.1 Candidatus Obscuribacterales bacterium | reverse complement strand
CCAAAAACCGATACTATAAGCAATACTGTCAACGATTTCCGCTTCAAGAAGGTTCCAAGGTGGCCAGATGAGCTACGACATTCTAATCTTTTCAGTCGATGAAGGCATGACACCAGAAGAGTGTTTTGAATCCAAGTGCTGAATGCGATGGTGATCGCAATCGTTCGTATAAAAGGCTCTGCCTTGTTCTCTGCAGATTGAATTACGCGGCTTTGGAGCCGGATCGGCGCAAGGGCACTCTCAATTCCGGTGAGAGATTAAGAGGTTTTCAGACGCTATTGCCCTGCTTTGCATGGGCCCGCTGGTGGGCGCTTGTTTCACGAGCTCATTCGCTAACGGACAAGATGATTGATACCGTATATGATGCACACGAAAGCAAAAAAAATGGAGTCGCAATCCCAAGCGCATTCAGCCGCACCGGTATGACCAACAAAACCTGTGCGACTGATGCGCTTGGGAGCGATTGTTGCCACCGCTCACCTTTTGTTGTCGCGGCTGAGCTCTGGCAAAAGTCAAAGTTCAGTCCCTGCTGAGCTCTGGCGAGAGACGAACTTCATTCGCGCCTCACTATTTCACAACCCTCAGGTTGGCGCGGCGACGCCTGCTCCTCGAGGGCGGCCGGGATGCGTTGTTTGCCGCCAAGTACAAATGCGGCCGTCCAGCATATTTGCGCCTGCCGGGCGGCGGGTCGAACGATTCGTCGATGTAAGGATCGAAATCGCTCTTGCGCGCAAAAGGTTGAACCCAAGTCGCGCGGTGGTGAATGTCTCCCCATGTAGCACCGTCCCGCATAGGCGGGCGAATGCTCATGGGGTCGATCGGCTGCGGGAAGTGACGCCACGCCTTGGTGGCGGCGGCGAGAGCAAGAATGGCAAGCGCGATCCCGCCCAGCAAGAAGTTGGCGGCAACCCAGATGGAAACGCTCAGAACCATGAGGGTGATGAGCGTCAACATGCCCTTGCCAAAGCGCCGTGATCTGCCGATCCTTTCACCGACCCGGTCGCCGACGATCAGCGATGCTAGCAAAAGAAGGAGTCCAATAACGTTGTTCATGTAAGGGATCTCGTGGAAGAGCTGAATCTGCTGGAGTTTTTCCCTGAGCAGCTCTTCGCTGGCACTTTGTGAAGCTGGATGGAAAGGCGGTTCGGAATCAGTGCGTCCTTTGGAAAACGTAAAGTGAGAAGCAACAACGTCTGTAATTAGCAAAAAGAGAAGTGTTGAGACTCGAAAGTCTTGTTGCTCGCCCTCCAGTAATTTCTTGTTACAAGTGCAAGTGGCGCCACCGTGCGGTTCTCAGCCAGCGACACCGCTTGACGACCGCCACTTCTTGACCATGCACCGAGCTTCGCTATCCCCGCGCCAAGTCTAGAAGCGCTTAAGGAGCAGCTCTTGGCATGCCGGCGTTGCTAATTGCCTGCGGTATTGAGCCCAGACTCAAATGCGAATATGTGACGAGCTGCACGGGCGAGCTTTCTAGCGCACAGTAAGCGAATCGAGGAGTGCCGATCCTTGAAAGCAGAGAGCGAATTTCTGCAATCACACTTTTGGGTTGCGCAGCCTCTGTCTGTTTCAATGGTCGCAGAAGCGGCAAGCACGAGTGAAAACGGCAAGCAGTCATTTTCAACTGCGTGCGGCGGCAGCCGATCGACCGAGGAAGGACATGGCAGGCAATATACCAAAACTCAAGCCGTTTCCACTTCCTGGATGCCTTCTTTGTCCACCTGCAAATCGAGCACAGCAGGCGGGTGCGCTTGGCCTTCAGCCCAAGAGCTCAGCTCGTCGAGCACTTCCGGGCGATGCCTTTCGTTGACCAGGACAACCACCGACGACCCTGCTCCACTAAGAAAACAGCCTATGATCGGAAATCCCGCCAGCAGCCTGCGCACCAGATCGAGCTCCGGCACCAATTGCTCGCGATACGGCTCGTGAAGCCGATCCCGCAAGACCAGCTTCAACAACGACTCATCAGCATTCGAAATGGCAGCCACAGCAAGCGCGGTCCGTTGCACGTTGGCAACGGCATCTTCAAATGCAACTTTCTTGGGCAGGACAGAACGTGCCGCCTGAGTCGTCAGCGTATACCTCGGCACCACTGCAATGACACACCAGCGGGGCGGCCAGTTAAGTTGCTCGGCCACAATTATTTTGTCGTCCGCTTGCGGACCACAGACGACGAGATTGCCCATAAGGCTCGCTGCGACGTTTTCCGGGTACCCTTCCAGCCTCATTCCTTCAGTGAGAATGTCGCGGCGAGTCGGTATCAAACCCTTCAAAGCATATGACGCCCAGACGGCGCCCAAAATAGCGGCACCACTGCTGCCCAGTCCGCAGCCGAGCGGAATGTCAGAAGACACCGTTACCCTCACGCGTTGCAATAAATCATGATCAGACTGCCAAAGCTCGCTCAGCATGTGGTAGATCAAATCACCTTGATTCTGGCTGCCGCTCAGATGCGCGATTGCCCCCTTAAGAGTGACAATCGGTCGTGATACGTCAGGCTGCTCCAGGACATCAAAACGCACGGTTGTGTAGATGTTCAACGCCAATGCCAGCGTATCGAAACCGGGTCCGAGATTGCTTGTGCTGCCCGGAATGCGAAGCGTCAGGCTCTTGAGAATCGAGGATTCCATTTCGCTTGCCGACTTTACCATGAGAGCCCTCAGGCGGTTGCTTTAGCCGAGCATTTGGCGCGCTTGGCAAAAATCTCCGAGAGGATTTCAGCCGCTCTTTCGCACTGCTCTTCAGTGTTGAATCTGCCGCAAGTGATTCTTGCCGAGCCGATGATCTGTTCTTCCGGCAAGCCCATGCAGCTCAATACGTGTGATCGATCGTGGCCCGCCTGTTTGCATGCCGAAACGCTCGAAATACAAACGCCCTTCATGTCTGCCTCAATGACAATCTCCTCGCCCACCGTTCCTTCAACAATAACACTTACGTGCCCCGGAAGCCGATTTTCGATGTCCGCCCCAGTCAGATGAACAGCAGGATGGGAGGTCAGCTTGTTGATCAAAATCTTTTGCATCGCCCTCAGATGTTTGGTGTTTTGCTGCAGCTCGGCAGCTGCCAGCTCTGCCGCCATGCCCACGCCGACAATATTGGCAAGAGCTTCTGTGCCGGGGAAAAGTCCTTGTTCTTGCCCGCCGCCGAAAAGAACAGGGAGGATGGGCACGCCTTTGCGCACGAAAAGAACGCCGATTCCTTTTGGCGCGTAAAACTTATGACCGGAAATGGATAACGTGCTCACAGGCACGTTCGACAGATTGATTGGTAATTTACCCGGCACTTGAATGGCATCCGAATGGAAGAAAATTTTTCGCTCGCTTGCTATGGCAGCGATCTTCTCGACGGGTTGCACGGTGCCAACTTCATTGTTTGCCCACATAAGCGAGATAATGCTTGTTTCAGGCTTTATCAGTTCGGTCAGCTCGTCAATATTTATCAATCCCGAATCGTCAACGTGAATGTTGGTCACTTCCCAGCCTTTGGATTCGAGATATTTTGCCGGGCCGAGGCTCGAAGAGTGCTCGATGCAGCATGTGATCATGTGGCGACCGAAGCCGCTTTCTTCCGCATAGCGTGCCCGTCCTAAAAGGGCCACATTGTTGGCGTAGGTTCCGCAGGGCGTGAAATAAATCTCCTCGGGGGAGGCGCCAAGCAGCTCAGCCACTTGCTGTCTTGCTGTGTTGATGGCGGTTCTGGATTGATAACCCAGACGATGGATTGACGACGGATTGCCCCATTTGTCAGTAAGATAGGGGCCCATCGCCTCCACCACCTCGTCTCTGACTCTCGTCGTGGCGCTGTTGTCGAGATAAATGACTGAGCTCATGAAAAACTCTCCACCTGCTTAATACGTGAGCCTGGGCTTCCTACGCTTGTTAGATCATCGCGGATAGTAACACAAAGGTTCTCACCGGCGCAGGAGAGCTAATTCACGTCTAAGCAAAATCAAGAACGCACTTTTTTCGCCATGTAGATATCCGGCTTGCCTGGTCCGTTGGCATCGGGCAAAACGCCGACAATGACGAAGCCCATTTTGGCGTAAAACTCATAAGGATGTTTTCCGTAATTCTCAATGTCGCGCATGTGCCGCCAGACATCAGGGTAGAGGTCGCGGTTGGCAAGACTCGTTCTGCCATCCTCGTCGTCCGTACCGAGCCAAATTGTGTCCGCTCCCAGGTCCTTGACGATTGACTCAAAATCGGCAATGAGAGCTCGCCCCACCCCTGATTTCTGCGTTTGCTTCCTGACGACGAGCGGATCGATCTCCCAAACGTGCCCGTTGTACTGCCTGATGCCGCCGATCCACCCAATGACACGCCCCTCTTCATCGAGAGCGATTCGATTGAGCTCATGGTCTTCCAGTGCCTCACGCACTTTTTTCAAAGCATCGTTGATATCGTCATAATCCGGACAGTGTCCGTGAAAGCTCTCCTTAAGAATCTCCGCCACCTGTTGAATAAGCTGCTCATCCCGAGCGAGATCGACAATTTTCATTTGCGCTTGCATCATGGAACCGGGTGTCTCATTGGTTCGCATGCCGCTCGGGGAGCAGGCGGAAGTGGTGCGGGTTGGTTTGAGCCACCGCCGAGCGGGCAACGAAGCGGAAACAACTCCCGGAGAATATGTAGGGAACTGCGAAAATGGACAATAGAGTTATCAAGGCATTCATCTGGCAACTGCTTGAAGATTCCTCCCGCCGGCAAGTTTTTCTTTCAGAACATTAACACGCGCACCACGCGTTCAGATCGTGTAGTCCGATAATGGAACATAAGGAAACCAGCGGGAGTCCCGTCGGCGCAGTCGGCAAGCCGACTTGCGTGCGCTAGGCCGCATGCGGATTGTTCCAATAATGAAACATTAAGTATCATCGCCTCGCCCAGGGCGCCCTCAACCTTTGCCGAGTAAGCGTTTACGGCCTTTGCAATTTCTGCGTTACAGCTTCCCGCGATTTTCTCGATATACTCAAACCCATATTCGGGCAGCTCAAATGATTCGATCCCACTCGCTATTAGCACGGCTATCTGAGCTGTTATCGGTCACTCAGCTTTTTCTCGACGGCAAAATGATTGGCACCAGATTCGGTGCCATAGCGAGCCACTAACAAAGGTCGAAAATGAAAGGACCGCTTCCTGCCCGGGAAGCCTTCATTAGAGACACTTTATTGCGGCCGGTTCACATTATTCGACCCGGACTGGCGCGAACTGAGTGATCACTCGAAATAGTGATTCATTTCCAACGGCGAAAACAGTGCGACGGGTGGTATCAAAGTCGTCAACGGCTCCAACATCTCAGTGGCTGCTAGCTCCTCAAGAGCTGGATGTATCGTCCTAGACACAAACGATGGACCGTTTACGCTTCAAGCGGGAACCCTTTCAGTAAATGGAGCTTCGGGGGAATCTGCTGGCTGTGTTGCGATCGCTGCGGACAGCGTGAGTATCTCAGGTGGCGGAGTTTCAGCTAACGATGGTGGAACCCGCGGCTACAATCACTACGTGGCAATTGCTACCAGACAGTTGACGGTGACAAACACTGTAACGCTCGCGGCTAATGGCAAGGGAATTGATACAACCTATCCGGCAGTAGTCTTGCTAGGTGGGGAGGGTTCCTTGATTATCCCGGACGTTGAAGTCGATCCCGCTACACCGCTTTCTCCTCCCACCTGGTCAAACACCGCAAGCACCCTCACTGTTAACGGCTCGGGCAATCTCGTTCTGGAAGCAAACGGCGCACAAAACAGAGTAAGTGTTGTCGCACAGCCGATTAGCTTTACCAATTCTGGCACTTTGACGTTAAAAGCGAATGAGGGAAGCTCAAACAAGGTTTACATTATCAACCCGGGCTCCTTCACCAACACTGTTTCGCTTTCATTCACTGGCGGCACTGTTACCATGGAATCAAATAACAGTAACGCAAGCCAAAATGCCGGAGGAATCGAGATTTCAGTAGACAAACTTGGTACGATCTCGCCTGCGGTCACTTTGAATGCAAATGGTGGCAAAGATGGCGGGTCAGTCGTCATCGCCCTTGTCGCTCGGTCAATCTCCGACCGGCGAGAGTACCTCCGTTCGCGGAGATCTTGAGCTCACGACTGGTGGTGCCCTCACGCTGGCACCAGGGATCAATATAGATGCTGGACAGAATCTCACATGTAAAGCCAACTCGATCATAGCAAGCAGCGAGCATGTGCGTTCGGCTTCTGGCCGGCTTACCCTCAATGCTACAGCGGGACCCATCACGATTGGTGGCGTCAACACAACGATTCATTCAACAGGTGGCGACATCGTTATTCAGCTCGGACAGGTAGTGGATTCCCCCGTTATTGCCCCTCATCGCACGTTGCCGACTGGTCCTGGTACTGTTCATGGAAATCAGACAGCCGGACAGGGACATCTGCTCGTCACTAAAAATGTTATCTCCACAACCTTTTTGGCGTTCCGTCTCATAAAACACTTTACATGCACGAGTCTTTGTGTACGCTAGAAGCACCCCTGCCACCCCGCCGAGCCGTTTTACGCACTGGAGACTTACTATGGGCATAGGTGGACCCGCCGAGAAACGCGGCGATGATGCTGTTCCTGATGTCGATGCTGTTTCTCAGCCTCCCACAGGCGAAACATTCAATGTGGGCAATCGTGAACTCATACAACTTACTCAACTGAGAAACCGGGAGCAGCCTGGAGATTCGCGGTATTTCAATTCATACTTCCAATTCACCGGCGATCGTTCGAAGCAGCAACAGCAACCCGGCGATAAGACTTTCGACGATGGCTCCAAAGTCAAATTCGAAAGAATCGGAGACAAGGTGGTGCCGACCAAGATTACATATGCCAATGGCTTTTCCACGGAATACGTGTACAAGGACGGCCAGTTGCAGTCGATCGTCAACAAATTGCCGGACGGAAAGGCTTTCGAAACGTGGGATAAAGAGGACAAAGACGGCAGAGTGTGGAAAAACAAAAGCACTAATGAAGTCCGCACCGAATGCAGTATCGGTTTCAATGAGAAGGGCTGCCTGGAAGCGACCTGGAAAGACAGAGAGGGCAAAGAGCACAAACTGCAGACGTTTGGTGACGGCGGCTCCGTGGAGAGCGTCAAGATTGCCGACGCCTTTCGCCCGGTAAGGGTGTACAACGCCAACTACACGGGTGCATCATACGAATACGATCCTCGCTCCGGCGAGATGACCTCATGGACAGCTTTTGCGCCTGACGGCAAAGGCGGCTTCACAAATCACGTAAGGTATGAGCGAACTAGACAGGGGGTTTTCGAGCGCAAGCTAGGGCCCGATCCCTTGCCGAAAACACTCAATGCCAAGCTTGATGCGCTGCCCAGCGTCAACGCCTCTGGCGATTTCACTTTTACGCAAGCGGACGGAACAAGAGTAACCTGGAAGCGCAATTCGCCTTCGCCAACAGTCGAAAGATAGTTGAGCCCGTCAGGCAATCGGTGCCGGCGGTGCACTGTCCCATGTTCCGCGAAGATAACTTTTCATAATTTTTTATGTCTGTGAGACATAATTTTCGCAGCCTGCTCTTCTTCAGACCATGATTTTTTATCCTTCTGACATCTCGAGCCGAGCCCGTGGCGCACCACGCGGGAGTCTTCTTTAGAGCATGATTTTTTGTCCTTATGACATATCGACAGAAGTGACCGAATCGATGACCGATGGTACAGTGGTTTGCAGGCGGCCATGCTTGGCCGCAGGGGCCCTGCTTCGACCTGCAAAATCGTCACAGAATTGCAGATGGAGGTTTGGCCGGCAGCGGAAAAAGGTACTCAAGTATTGCCATAAGAAATTGCGTTTGACTACAAGAAGGGGAGACGGCCATTAAAATAGGTGAGATGCTCAATGCCGCAGGCATTGTTTCTGAAGAAGAGCTGGAAGAAGAACTTGGATATGCTCGTGAGCTGGGCATGCCAATCGGTCAGGTACTGGTGGCATCCGGTTATTTGACCAAGCAAGAGATGCTTGACACCATTCAAGTGCAGTCTCTTGTCCTTTCCGGCAAGCTGAGTAATGAGGCTGCTGTGGAAGCGGTGCGCCTCATTTGCGAGGAAGGAGCCGACCTGGCTACCGCTTTGCAGGGCGCAGGACATGAAGCGACAATCACGGACAAGAGCTATCGTCTGGGTGAATTGTTGATTTCGGCGGAGTTGCTCTCAGAGGAAGAACTCGCCAAAGCGCTTGTAGCAAGCGCCGATATTTCCAGCCCTCTGGGACATACACTGATCCAATTGCGCATTCTGAGACCGGAAGTGGTGGTGGCAGCATTGAACGTGCAGCGGCAATTGCGCACCAAGGAAATCGATTTTGATGAAGCGGTGACGCGCATCAAGGCCGTGATGAAGTTTCACAAGCCAATCGTTTGAAGTTGCCCGCGGCGTTCAGAGACGTTTGGGACTGGCTCCGTTTCTAGAGTAAAACTGGTGTCCCGTGCAGAGTTCAACCGGTGTCCTGTCCGTCGTTGATCTTTTCTGACCGGCCCTGACCATCAGGATCTTAGCAGGGGGAGAACTGATCGCTATCAACTATATGGATGAATAGAAGAGCGGCAAAGCCAAAAAAGCTTATGAGGACTGGGTCTGCCAGCAATCTGGCAGACCCAGCTTCTCTTATTGGTAGTTCCCGAACCGGTGCGAGCGGTTAGAGCCGGTTAACGGCGCAACGATCGATGTCCCGGCTTCTCTCATTGGCTGCTCCCGGACCGATGCTTCGCGGTTACGCAGATTCGACCACGCTGCACTCGTCGAACCACTGCGCCGCCCCGTTGTGCAGGGAAATCCCGTTCAACGGAATGGCGATATGAAGCGAGGGAGCTCCCCAGGCGAGGATGTTGCGGTTGAAAATCTCCATACCCTGCAATCCCGAAAGGTACCGGCAGCGCAGCAAGGCATCCTTGGCTTCCTTCGAGATGCTGATTTCACCAGGCTTCACACCCTCGAGAAAGGTTCCGAAGCCGTGCCGGGTGAAACGCTCCGGCACCAAGGCCCGCACTACGATGTTCTCACCTTGCTTGTCGATGCGCAATGCACGAGGGGCGCCGGTGGAGGTCGTTTGCGCTTGCGCGCCGGCGGATGCCGCGGGCGCTTTTGCAGAGTCTGGAATGGGCGGCTGCGGAGGAGTGGTGACGCGATATGTCTTGCCGCCGATGGTGAGCTCGACAAGACCGGTAAGGTTGATCATGCGGTAGCGGTTGAGCAGGCTTTGCATCGGGTCGGCGAGATACTGCCGCTCCTTCGCAAGACGTGCCTGCGTTTCCTCGAGCTTCTCATTGAGCGCTGCCACATCTCCTTTCCCGTCGCCAATCTCCTTCTCCAGAGCGGCGATTTCCTCCATGCGATTCTCGATCCGCTGCCCGATTTCCTGCTTGAGGGCCTCAACAGGATCGGTCAGCTTGAGCCGAGCAAGCGCGAGCTTGGCGTTGAGAGCATTCAGCTTGTTCTGCTTGACGCGGACGGCATTCTCATTCTTCTTCGTCCTCTTGGCGGCGAGCGCCTTCTGCGCCTGCGCGAGCGCCGCCTCATTCGGGGCGATCTGCGGCTCCAGCTCTTCGACATCATGCTCCGCGGCTTCGCGGAAGAGCTTGAGAGCAGTGGCCTGGTTCATCACCTCGAACACGCCCATCAAACCATGCTCCGCCGGTTTGTAGGCACGGCTTCCGCCCTTGAGGTGCTTGCGCACATCCGTGCGGAAGGACATCTGACAGAGATAGGGACCTGTCTTGTCATCGCCGCGCGCGACGAAAACGACACCCGCGATTTCCGTGGGCGGCAGGGCGCGAAGTTTGGCAATGGCAGCAGAGCGAGTAATCTTCTCGCCGCCTTTGAGATCTGACGTGCTAATTTTGCTCATGTTTTCCTCGAGCCGTTGGTTGTGTCTTCCAGGAGCAGCGGCCCGGCCGCACCTGGAAAAGATTTATTTCCGGATGTGCGTTGCGCGACATGAGTAAGCGCGACGCTGGAGGGAGGCAACCGGAAGTCCTCGAACGTTGCCGTTCTTTGACCTCCGGAGCCTCAGTTAGTGGCGTATTTGGTGGCGCGGCTCAAGCACGCAAGGAGCGCCTTTGAGCGCCTGCGGTTCGCCTCACTCCGTGGGATTAACGGCGGCAGGGGTGCTTGCGCGAAGAAGGCGCCTGCGTCTGATCAATGAGCATTTCCGTGCCGGCTGGCAGCCTGCGATTGCTGCTTGTGCTCTCGATGAAGACGTCGAAGCCCTGGGGAAGCATATCGCCAGTGATCACGAAGTCCTTCTGTTGAGAGACCAGCGGCAAACCGAGAAGCCGGCGAACGTGATCACCCGAGAAGAACTCACCGGTGATGACATCGCGCAGAATGACGTCCTTGTACCACTGCACTTTTTCCCGGCGCGCCCTGCCGTCGCGATACCCGGTGTAGCGGTAGAAGCGCTTGACCGCTTCGCCGCCCTTGAGGACGAAGCCATTGTCGTTGAGGAATTTGGTGACATCCGTCGTCGTGTTTACGACGAGCAGCTGGAGCTGACCGGAGGCGACCGGCTCCAGATGAGATGTTGTGGCGTTGCCGGCAGGGGGTGCAAACGTCCGCCCCGTCATGGTCGCAAAAGCGTGGGCTACGGGCTTGGTGAAGCGGCCGGCGCTGCGAAGCTCGCGTTCAAATGCGCCGATGGGAGATGTCGAGCTGGACACATCATCGCTGAGCGCAGTGTAGATGCGCCCGATGGCCAGCAGCTCCAGGTCGTCGAACTGGTCCTGAGTCAGGTAGAGACCGTTGCCGATCTTGGCCAGCTCCTGGTAGAACCACTTGGTGCGTTGCTGAATGCCGGGGAAGCAGTGCACTGCGTCAATGGAACAGCCCATGTTAAGGAGTTGCCTGGCCTCGAAACGCCAGTCGCAGGTCGTTCCATCATGGTACTCAAAGCCGTCGCGCTGCGGTTGTTCGTCGCCAATGACCTCGATGATCTTCACCGCGTCGCCCGCCCAGGGAAGCTGGCGCGCCGCGCGCAGTCCGAGCGGGTAATTGGCATGGTGACCACCGCCTAAGCTGTTGCCGACCTGGTCCATCCAGCGCACGATGCTGTTGACGTCGCGCGTAAATGACAGCACCTCCACGGAATAGATTTCCGACGGGTTAACGTCGTCGCCGATGAAGATGAAAGCAACCTCCACGCCCGGGAAGACTTTGAAGAGCTTCGCGGCACGAGCGAGAAGGGCACGCTTGAGCACCTCGCGCAGCCAACCCATCGATCCGGTGGTGTCGACGACGAAAGCGATTTGTACTTTTCGCATATGTTTCTTGTCTCCGGCTCCCCACAAGGGAATGACTTGGACTCGCTCAGGAAGCGAATCCTGACTTTTGTTGCGACGCTCATCTGGTCTGGGCGCCGATGCGAACCGAAAGTGCTTGACTTTGCATACAAGCGCGAACAAACGGGACGCTCCGCATCTGCCGGCTGCTGCCGGTTTGCCATAGGCGGTGCGTAAAGGTCTTTATCGAGTTAGCGTGCCCGCGCGCTCCAAATGCTGATGTGCAAAATCAAAGTCAGCTCATCCTTGCCGTTCCCAGCCCCGGAAAACCACAGCCCCTAAGTTTTGTTTCACAGAAAGCCGCCTTGAGTGCTAGCGCCTTTACGCTAGTCCGTTCCAGCCCAAGGAAAGTGGTGCGGTTCGCAAGCTGTCCCAGCGCATCTAGTGCCCAGCCGAATGAGAGCGAAGAGCAAGAAAGCATGGGACTTCCATTTCCATACTTCTTGCTCTTCGAACGGCCAGGCTGCCCCGGTGATGCATAATCGATATCATTTTCGGCCGATGCAAAAGGAGCATCACCCGCCCTCTGGCTGAGCAGATTCAGGCAGTGATGCAAATTCGACATCATGTCAGCCGATTTTGATGCAAAGAAGCATCACCGCCCCTCTCGGTGTGAGCAGAGTGGATTGCAGTCCGTGACCTGGAAGCTATTCTTCGACGCCCAAACACTGCACGCAGCGTCTGGGCACGTCAGCAAGACCCTCGGTGATCGCCTCCTTATCTTCGAGCCGACAGAGGAATTCGATCTCTTTCAGGGCGACCGGCTCCTTCTGTTGGGCGAGTGTCCGTTTCACACGGCAGTGCAGAACGGAAGCGAGTGACTGCATGTCGCCCCCGAACTGATTGTGGCTGAGCACTACTGTAATGCGCTCGCACTTCAAAGCAATCGCCTTTGCAAGCGCGATCGCGAAGATGCCGCAAGCCACTCGATCCTTCCTGCGCGCAGGGGGCATCTTGGGAAAGCCGGCGATGCAAAGCCGGACATGCGCCGCCACCTGAAACTCCGGATTTTCATCGGGAAAGTCCACGATGGGTAGGTGCTTCATGGCATCAGTGAGCGGAGCAAAGCCCTGGCGAGCGTCAAGGAGCACGAAAAGATCAGTATGGTCCGGATCGAAATCCGTCTCGAATCCGACCGTGAGAGCCGGCGTCACGATGTAACGAATGCTCCTGCAGCAAGCGGCTGCCGTGGAGCAAGTGGAACATTTGGTCGTCGTAGCCATGGAAATTCTCCTTGTAGCGCAGTTTGCGCACGCTTTGACGCAGCCGGAACGACATGCCTCAACGATATGGTCTGTCCCGTCCACGGGTTGATGCATGCGCTCGTGCTCGCCGAAACATTTGCATAGGTGAACAGAGTTCATTCGTCACCTCCTGTAAATCGGGCGCTGGCGGGTTTGGTTTGTGGCGCTTGTAATCAACCGATGTGCTGATTGCTCATCATTGCGGTCGATTCGCAAGCTGCGTCATACGCCGCAGGAATGGTCTGGCGATGATTGCGCGCTTTGCAACCCACAAAACGCAACAATCACAACTGCAGACATGAGGAATCTGATCGAACACAGCTTTCATTCCTGCGCTGAAAAAGCTCCACCTTGCCCCGCAAAGGACACTGTCGACGACTGATTGCGCTCTTGCTGCTTTATATTGTGTGTTTTGTCCTCAACTGCGAAGATGGGCAAAATGGAGTTGCCTAAACCTAAACAGGCGGCAAGGTAAAACAAAATGGCTTTTTTTTCGCCATCCATTGTTTACGCAGCCGCGTCAGCCGGAAGTGGTATCACTACGGTATTAAGGCGCAGTTTTTACTATATTTGCTAATATCCCCCGGGCAAAAAGTCCCGAATTGAGCCTGGGGTGGTCGTTCGGGACTTTGATCTATCCTTATCAGCCCGCCTCACTCGCGTTGGCAGGGTGCACTTCGGTGAGGGCAATGCATTTGCAGCTTCGACAACACAAAAACTAGCCGCCCATCCACATGCGAAACGGTCTTGCCAGCGGCTCAACGAGCGCTTTATAGCGCCACGCCCACAGGATGAGTCCGGCAACCGTGGTAAGCGTCATTGCCGCCATGTACATGGCGAAGGGACGCTTGTTGAACCACCCGCGGTGCACTCCGGTGGCAACAGCAGTTGCCCAGACGGCAACGAATGATACTACACCGAGAATCGCGAATTGTCCTTCGAGCAAAATCAGAGCAACAGTAATTCCGGCCACAAGCCCGCACAGGATAATCAACACCGATTCCAGACGCGAGCAGGGCTTCGCATTTTCGGCTGCCGCCTCATACAGCATGAGCACGTAGAGAAGTCCGGCTTGACCGAACATCAGCATGTAGTGCCCAAGTATCTCGTCATAGAAGTAAGTGAGCTCCAGGAGCTCAGGCGGTCCGGAGTCGTGATTGATGAGTGAGCTCACCGAATTGGCCGCAAAGTGAATGCCATGCCCCTCGAAAAAGAAGAGCAGAAATAGCGCAGCCAGCCACAAAAGAGCGCGACCGGTGCGCGTGTTGGATGTGCTCTCCTTTCGCACGGCGAGGAAAAGAGACAACAACACAATCAAGAAAAATGGAGCGTTGACTGCCAGATCAAGAAAGTGCGCCAGGTAAATGCTCGTGCCCGGCAGCAGTCCCCCAATCAGCTGCAATTGGACAACTGGCAGCACATATCCAAGCGTCAGAACAGCAATCCAGATTGATGTTTTTCGCATAGCTACACACCAAGGCCGGGCAGTGCCCCATCGGCTGAGGCACTGCCCGCGAAAGGCAAAACAATCAATGAGTCGGCTTACTCCTCTTTTTTGGCGGGCGCCGTCATTTGGTGAACGCCGTCTTCGGCGTAAACGACGGTCGTGGTCTTGCTTTTGAGGGTGACATTGCCCGTAGCCTCATCTCTTGCTATTTCATAAGGGACTGCGAAATCCCTCTGCAAGCCGGGAAGGGCGCGGAACCATTGCCCGTCTTCCGAGCGAGAAAGCACCAGTCCATCGAAAGTCTTGACGTAAACAGGCGTGCCGTCCAGATCGTAATGGAAATCAGACACGCGTCCTGACGGCTCGACAACGCGAGTGATAAGGTCTTTGTCGTCCACTTTGTGCACGGTGACGACAAAGCCGTTCCCGTTGTATACGGTCTTCACGCCATTTTCGCCAGCGTAAATCACCGCATCGTCCGAACCGATCATCACCATGCCATAAACGGGCGTCTTTTTGCCGTCAGGCGTGGTGCGTATCCATTCACGACCGTTTTTGTTCCTCGATATCCTGTTGCCGTCCGGCTCTGAGACTTCCCTGATGGCGCCGTTTTTGTCGTAGCCAAATCGGAAAACCGGGCCGGATGCTAATTTCAAGCATTCGACCTGCCCTTTCTTGTTGAGCCAGATGCGGGAGCCGTAAGGGCTTATCTCATCCGGCGGTCGATTGGGCGAAACCGGAATCCGCGGTGGGCGTTTGAACAAACTGTCACCATCGATGACCGAAGCAAGAATGATGCCGGCCGCAAACTCGCCTCCTCGCTTGCCCATATCGCCGAATTGCGCTGCGGCGCTCTGAGCAAGCACGACATCAGGTGGAAGCAAGAGAACAAGAAGCAAGCAGAGGCTCGTGATTACGCGCCTGGAAATAATCCATTTCATAATCCCCCTTCTCGCGGGCTACCGCGAAGGGAAATTCAGATTCCAAACATCGCCTTCATGACCATCAGGTACACGGTGATGAATGCCGTGAACATGACAGCCGTGATGGCGGCGCTCAGAAGCACAAGAGATGCTCTGGAGACAAGCCAGGCGACAAAGGTTTCCTTCTCGCCGGCCCAATCAAACAGCTTCATTTGCGCCAAGAACCAGAGCGCGCAAATGACGGCGCCTAAAGCGCAGTACAGGAGGATATCCATATCCACTCCAGTTGCGCGGCGACACCGCTCAGCGCGTGAGCCGGGCGGTTTTTCGCCACGCATTGCCCGCATGAGAACGGCTTGCCTGCGTGCAGCGGACTGTTGTCCTTACAGCAAGCGCCCCTGAGCGTGGCGATTCCGCATCATACAGCGATTAATGCAATCAGCAATCAAGACCGGCGAGGAACGCCTCGACCTGAGCCTTTCTCAACTCCTCCGTCCAGCCCAACAGCCTGGCCATCGTTTGCGATGCGGATTCAGCGATCTGCCGCGCTCCTTGGCTGTCGGTGATTGCCAGGCGGATGCGCCGCGAAAGGGCATCCTCGAGAGTAAGCGCAGCCTCCGACTCAACGGCATAGACGAGCTGAGCCTTGATGTAGGTATGACCCTCGACAAGTGGCTCGGCAAGCGAACGATCGCTCATTGCCATTTGAATGAGCGAGCAGGCCCGCTGACCGTACATGCGTTCGAGAGTTTCCACAGTCTTGTCGCCAAGCCCGAGAGCAGCAGCCCGCTTTTGAAGCGCCTTGACGAAGGCGGGGCGAACAATATCGCTTGCCCAACCGCCAAGCATCAGCTCTCCCGTAATGCAGGGACCGCAAAAGCGGCCGCTCCTGTTGAGGATCTTAACCACGAGATCAACTGTCTCCTTTGCCATTGGACGGTAAGTGGTCAGTTTGCCGCCGGCAATGGTGACGAGACCATCGCGGCTGTGCTCGAGCGTATGCTTGCGTGAAACTTTGGTTGTGCCTTTTGCCTTCGCATCCCTGATAAGCGGGCGCAGTCCGGCGAATTTACCCGTCACGTCCGCGCTCGTCACTCTTGCCTGCGGAAATTGCTCGTTGACGGCAGCAAGAATGTACTCGACCTCCTCTTCTTCAGTGGCGATGCGATCGAGATCACCATTGTAGGGCGTGTCGGTCGTGCCGACTATGATTGAGTCGTACCAGGGAACAGCGAAGCAGAAGCGCCCGTCGGCACCCGTCGGGATGAGCATGGCCGACTTGATTGGCAAGCGCTCGGGCGCGAGCGTGATGTGCACGCCCTTTGCCGGACTGACAGCTACTGAGGCTTTTCCGCCACCCAGCTCCGCCGTCTTTTGCGTCCAGACGCCCGTGGCATTAACCACTACCCTTCCGCACACGCGAGCGACGGCGCCGCTTGCCGTTGGGCTTTCGTCGATCAGCTCCACGCCGACCACTCTGCCGTTTTCACGCACCAGCGACGAAACGCGGGCATAGTTGACGGCTACGCATCCGTGCTCGCAAGCCGACTTGATGACTTCGAGCGTGTGGCGTGCATCGTCAGTTCGGCAGTCGTAATACAGCAGCCCGCCGACGAGACCTTCCTGGCGGATGCCGGGGCAGAGGTCAATTACCTCCTGGCGTGAAATCCGCTTGTGAAAGCGGTTGCCGCTCAGTCCAGCCATGCAGTCGTAAACCCAGAGTCCCAGCTCCCACTTCCGGTTGTTGAACCAGTTTTTGCCGTAAGCCGGGATGACGAAGGGCAGGCTATGCACCATATGTGGTGCCAACTTGAGCTGGACCTGTCGCTCGCGGACGGACTCCAGCACGACCCCGAATTGGAAATTTTGGAGATATCTCAAACCGCCGTGGATCAGTTTCGTCGACTTGCTCGATGTGCCCGAGGCAAAGTCGCCCTTCTCGACAAGCAGCGTGGAAAGACCGCGCGACGCCGAGTCCTGGGCGACACCGGCACCGGTTATGCCGCCGCCAATGACGATGACATCAAACTTCCTGCCGGACAGCTCTTGCAAGCTCGGCCGTACAATGTCCTTTGTGATCATTATCAATTCCTCCTCGTGAGAGGCGCAGAACTTTTGCTTAGCGCCTCACATAAGGGTCTTTTGTTGAGCGCAGAGATAGAGAGAAAGAAAGCAGCACCACAAAGGGCGCATCATTGGATTTGCGCGCCTGTATGTGGACGTGATGAAAAGCGGGATCCGGTCTCTTGAGAGAGAAGCTTCCTCATGAAGCTAAAGAAAAAAGAACAGAGGTAGCTTATTGCTCTGGAGACTCGGATTTCGATCGAGGTCATTAAATTACTTGTCAGGATTTATTGCACACAAGCTTGTCAAGCCTGTTTACTCATCGCACCGCTTAGCAAAGCAGCGCTAATTCTCCCCCTTTGCAACCAGATCTTTCTTATCTCTTAAGCTTATAAACTTAAGCAGTCTTGCCTTCAAACCCAGCAGCAAGTAGTGTTTCTGAGTTCATTTGCCTGTACTCAAGATCACCAAGTCAAGCAGCAACGTCTAGACCCAGAGCAAAGAAGCCACAAGTAGAACCCTTACCGATGCCGGGCGACGGTACGTTGCAAATATCTTCGGCAACAGGCACATGATCGTCCTTTCTCTCGTCCTCACAAGGACAGCGTAGTAACATGCCATTTACCTCACCGCACTGGCGTGTCGTGAGAGGAAAGAAACAGCTATGAGCCATGTAGAACACGATCCTGTATGCGGCATGTCAGTCCAACCTGCGTCAGCAGCGGGCAAGCACGAGCATGCAGGCACTACGTTTTTCTTTTGCAGCAAGCACTGTCTTGCCAAATTCCAGGCTGAGCCCGAGAAGTTCGTCAAAGTCCCCGCCGAGCCCGAGTCTGCGCGTAAGCCGGGCGGTCATGCATGTTGCAGCCACAGCGAACCAGCAAATCATGATGCCACCGACGGTGCCTTTGAAGTTTGGCGCCAGGACGACAACGGCAACAAATTCGTGGTTCAAACATGCGCCGGCAAGTCCGAGGCGGAAGAACTGGCAAGAGAGCTGACAGCCAAAGGTCACAAGCAGACATATTGGGTCGAGCCCAAAAGAAAGCACCACGAGGGCCGAGCCCCTCTTAGCGCCGTTGATCCCGTCTGCGGCATGACGGTCGACCCGGCTTCTGGTTTCGGCTCTCACGAGCACAAAGGGACGAAGTGCTACTTCTGCAGCCAGCACTGCCTGACGAGGTTCAAAGCAGATCCGGACAAATTCCTGAAGAAGGACAGAACCGCCCAAGCTGAGCCGGCTGCCGCCGCAGGATACACCTGCCCTATGCACCCCGAGGTGGTGAGCGCCACACCCGGCAGCTGCCCCAAGTGTGGCATGGCGCTCGAGCCTATGATGCCTACGGGCGAGGAGGAGAATCCGGAGCTCGATTACATGAGCAAAAGGTTCTGGATTTGCCTTGGTCTCACAGTCCCTCCCTTCATTGCTGCCATGTCCGAGATGCTGCCAGGCAACCCGCTCCATCACCTTCTTCCTCATGGCGCCTTGAATTGGCTTCAGCTCGTCCTCGCAACACCGGTCGTCCTCTGGGGAGGCTGGCCGTTCTTCCAGCGCGCCTGGGCGTCGATCATCAACCGCAGCCCCAATATGTTCACGCTCGTGGCCATGGGCACAGGCGTCGCCTACGCTTACAGCGTCGTCGCCACGGTTATGTCGGATATTCTCCCGGCATCTTTCCGCATGGCAAGCGGCGAGCCGTATATTTACTTTGAGGCAGCCGCGGTCATAACGACGCTGGTTCTGCTCGGGCAGGTATTGGAGCTCAAAGCACGGGGGCAGACATCCGGAGCCATTCGTGCTCTCCTCTCGCTGGCGCCGAAAACGGCTCGACGGGTAAAGGAGGATGGCAGCGACGAAGACATATCCCTCGAGCTTGTGCAAGTCGGCGACGTGCTGCGCGTGCGACCCGGCGAACGAGTGCCCGTCGACGGTGCCATCGTCGACGGTGCAAGCGCCATCGACGAGTCAATGATGACCGGCGAGTCGGTGCCGGTCACAAAACGTATCGGCGACAACGTCATTGGCGGCACGGTCAATGGGACAGGCAGCTTCGTCATGAGAGCAGAGCGCGTCGGGCACGAGACCCTGCTCAGCCAGATTGTCCGTATGGTAAGCGATGCTCAACGCAGCCGCGCGCCCATTCAGCAAGCAGCGGATCGAGTAGCGCAATTCTTCGTGCCCGCGGTCATCGTTGTCGCCATCGTCACATTCGCCGTCTGGGCAACCTTCGGACCGGAGCCGCGCCTGGCGCTGGCGCTCCTCAATGCCATCGCCGTCTTGATCATCGCTTGCCCGTGCGCTCTCGGTCTCGTCACACCTATGTCGGTCATGGTTGCAACGGGCAGAGGAGCCTCGGCAGGAGTGCTGGTGAGAAGAGCGGAGGCGTTGCAGGCGCTCGAGAAAGTGGACACGCTTGTCCTCGATAAGACGGGAACCCTGACCGAGGGCAAGCCCAGCCTGGTCACCATATTTGCTACCAACGGCTTCAGCGAGGACGAGCTCCTCAAGCTTGCTGCATCAATGGAGCGCGGCAGCGAGCACCCGCTTGCTTCTGCCATCGTCCGGGGTGCCGACGCCAGGGGCATGATCCTGAGCAAAGTCGAGGATTTCGAAGCGGTCTCGGGCAAAGGTATTCGCGCAAAGTTCGGCGGCAAGCGGCTCGTTTTGGGCAATGAGCGTTTCCTCTCCGAAGTCGGCGTAACCATCGACCCGTTAAGACATGAGACCGAAGAGCTGCGGGGTAAAGGACACACTGTGGTGTTCTTGTCCGTGGATGGAAATCTCGCCGGGCTCCTGTCCATCACCGATCCGATCAAACAAGGCGCTTTTGAGGCGCTAACCCGCCTTTCGAAGGACGAGCGCCTGCATGTCGTCATGCTCACAGGCGACAACCGAGCCACGGCTTTAGCTGTGGCAAGGCAGCTCGGAATCGAGCATGTGGAGGCGGAAGTCCTGCCCCAGGACAAGAGCGCGATCGTAAGGAAGCTGCAATCTGAAGGACGCAAGGTAGCCATGGCCGGTGACGGCATCAATGACGCGCCGGCGCTGGCAACTGCCCAGGTGGGGATTGCCATGGGCAACGGCACGGATGTGGCCATCGAAAGCGCGAGCATCGTGCTCGTTAAGGGCGATCTCGATGGCATTTTGCGCGCGCGCAGTTTATCTCGCGCCATGATGCAAAACATCCGGCAAAATCTAGTCCTGGCGTTTGGCTACAACATCCTTGCCGTGCCCATTGCCGCCGGTGTGTTGTTTCCCTTCCTGGGATTGCTGCTCAATCCGATGATCGCCTCCGTCGCCATGAGCCTCAGCTCAGTTTCTGTGATTACAAACGCTCTCAGGCTGAGAAAGCAAAAGCTTGCCTGAGCCGTCACATTCCTTTCTGCGACCAAGACACATGAGACAGGGAGCGGATCTCACGCTCTCTGCGGAGATAACAATAATGACGTGCAAGAGCTGTTCGAAAGTGCCGCTTCCCGCAAACGCCGCGGCTGGCAAATGCGCCAACTGCAAGGGCTTCACCAGCAGCAGAGCAATCAAGCTGTGCTCGAGCTGCAGCAGCAAGCTCGACCAGTGCGACCGCTGCCAGAAGCCGTTGACCGCCAAGGACAAGAAGCGGAAGCGCAGCGGGAAGTAAGCGCCACCTTCGGTGACATTCGGAGGGGCAGAGAAGTTCTGTCCCCTCCTTCTTTCCAAGGAATCTAGCTTTTACGGCGGGAGCAAGCAATGGCGCTGTCCCGCCCTTGAGAAAAGAGGTAAGACAAATGAAGTGCGACAAATGCAGGGGGAAAGTAACTTCTCCTGCTCAGGGCAAATGCTCCTCTTGCGGAGCCAAAACTCCCAATCGGCAGGCGAAGCTGTGCGGTCGGTGCAGCATCGCTCAGGGTCGCTGCTCGCAGTGCGGCAAGAATCTGAGCAATGGGCACACCGTCCGCCCGCTGAGCAAGAGCCGTAAAACGAAGTAAACGGCTTTCGCGAATGTCACGAGCACGGGGCATCAAAAATGGTGCCCTGTGCCTCGCGGCATTTTTAAATCCCCACCGCTTCCTATCATTTATAGTTGTTGCGACACAGTGCGTAACGTATCCGCAAACTGCGTTCCAAGCGCCAAACAGTCTGCGTTTCGGAGGCGATCGTCAGACGAGCAATCTCCGAAACGTTGACTTATAGAGCTTCGACAACGCTCTTCACTGAATATGTTCCACGGCACGTTGATAGTACGCGCGAATCACCTGAGGCGATGCAGAGAGTGTTGCAGAATCCTACGGTTCTGCATTCTGACCTCCTCTGTCCGAACACCTTCTGGATAAACACTTCACTGAGCCAGCGCTACGTTAATGCACATCTTTGAAGAATTGCAAAACGAGGCTTGGATTGCCTATCTTCGCCGCTGATGAAGCCGCGCTAACATTTTTGCGCGGAGAGCAAGATGAGCCGCCAATCCCGGTTTCCCCCACTGCAATCGAAAGCTGCATTAACCTGCGCTAACTTATGTATGACCGTATTTACACCCCCCTCGACCTCACTTTCAATCTTCGCCGTTCCAACCCAAAAGCCTCTCTCTGCCTGAGTCCTGCGCCACGCGCCGGTTTGGAAACCGCTATTGAGCAGTGAATGAGGCTTGTGATATTAGAAATGACACATGTTTTTTCATCACCGCTCAACGAGAGCCCAATAACCCCGAACAGTCCTCCTGTTCCAACCAATCGAAGCTCAGATGCTCAGCTCCTGCTGAGTGAGACTTGCTGAGCCCGATGTGGTTGCTTGAGCTCTCCAGGTGATGGCTCGGTGAACCTTTAAGAGCGGAGGTGCGCCATGCACTGGCCTTAAGTGTGGCTATTGCTCCGGTAGTGGTGCCAGTTGTCACCTGGCACGTAGAACCGGAGAAATCCTATTCGACATGTCCGTGACAAAAAATCGGACAGGAATGGGTCGGGCGTAGCTTCGTCCGGGCTGTCAGCCGAAGGCTCTTGTGAGCTAATGCGCTACGCCAATTGCTAGCGGTTGGCGAGGCAGACACGAACATTTCCGACCGCGGTCCAGGCGGGAATGGAGCGTGCACTAGCTGGTCTGGCAGTCGAGAATGAGACGCGACTGTGCAGGCCATTTACTGAATAAATAAAGGTCTCTCACCTCCTGCGGGGGCTTAACTCCCGTATTAAAAGCACGCTTTCGAGGCAAGAGCGTGCGGAGGTGGGCCGGCATCCCCAGGTAAAAGCATCGCTGAGATAAGCCTTGGAGAGCAAAGACAACCAGGACGCTGGACGATCCAGCGTTTAAACGGTCAAAGCCGCCTGGTCGAGCCTTCTTCAAGAACTTCGGAGCAAGCAAAGACAACCAGGGCGCTGGACGATCCAGCGTTTAAACGGGCTGCAATCCGCCTGGTCGAGCCCTCCGAAGGTCGCCCTCAGACGACCGGCCGCAGAAGCGTCAGGGCCCGACGCTCTGCACCTGGGGTGCCCGCCTCTTATATAGAAAAATTTTGTTACTAGGTATGTTTCCGCTTAGCCTGCCTCAGGTGATAGCGGCAGCTGAACGCCGGCATTGTCCCCGGCTGGAGGCTCGCAAGCGGCTGCTCGCGCTGCGCTCTTTGCCGGCTTCCGGCAGAGGGTTTTAAGCCCGGACCTCATAGTTGTTTTGCCGGGGTCTGGGTTAGAGCCTTGCTCAGTCGAAGAAGACTGATTGAGCGAGATTGCAAAAAGTCTTCCCCCTCGCCAAAAGGCAAAGCGTGCTTCGAGGCCACGAGGAGCGCGTGAGGGAGGGCAGCGCCCAAAAAATTGGGGCTGCCGACTAATGTTTGTGTGCCGGCGAGCCAAGCCTCAGGCTTAGCGGTGGCTGTGAACTGCCGTCCTCGGTTCACGGTCGGGTCAGTTGCTGAACAGGTCGAACGGCTCTAATAGAATTTCTAAATTTAGAAATTCAAAATTAGACCTGGCGCTACTTATTGAAAGCGCCTAGACCGACGGCAGCAGCTGGCTCTAACTCGGCACCGGTTGTCGAGTCGGGACGAATGCGACTGGCGCTCGCTACCATGCCGGACAAGCATGGTGAAGCCGTTCTTGTGGGCAGCAAGAGAAGGACCCTCTTGCTGTCTCGGGTCTGTCCGGGAGAGGCGAAAGTTACACTTTTAAGTAGCTTCGCCGAGCACGGGCAGAGGCAGAGCCGAGGAGAGATTCTAGGCGG
>DATNRC010000311.1:0-2752 GCA_036703705.1 Candidatus Obscuribacterales bacterium | reverse complement strand
GATGCCCTTCTGCCCGTCTTTGGGACGGTAGACGTCATAGCCGCCCTGAGCGTTGCGTTTTGCATACTCGACGATGTTGCCGTCCTTGTCCGTGAGTTTTCTCGTGTCGACGGCAGGCCTTTCCACGCCGTCCGCATCCCTTGTGTTGACGTAGCTGACGTCGGCGCGATTTCCTCTTGCGTCACGCACCATAATAGGAGGGTTGAGATTGAGCGTCTGATCGGGCGGTACAGCCTCCCGCTGGATGACAACGCCATTTACGTGCGCTTCGTGAGCGATGCTCTTGCCGCCGAATTTGAAATTGAAAGTAACCACACCTGTGCGCGGATCACCAGAAACCCGCTCCAGCGCATTCGATTCGGCAACAGCTTTTTGCCACTGGCCGTTTACATTGCGCTCGACAGTCCAGGTCTTTGTTTGCGGATCGTACTTCCCTTTCTCGGTTTCCACTCGCCGACCATCCTGAGTCATGACAAAACGGTGGTATTCGTTGGCGGTCTTCTCGTTGCCGTTGTATTTGAATTGGACAGCTTCGCCATTCGGCTTGCCGACAAATTCCGGCCGCCCCTGCTTGTCGAATGTTCCGAAACGAGGCGGTCCGTCTTCGCTCTGGTCGCCAGATTGGAAAGCCTTCGTTTCGATGCGGGCGGCTGTTTTCATATTGCCGTCCATCAGGCTCAAGTAGTTAATCGGCTGCTCGTCGCCGCCTTCCTGCAAATCGCCGCCGTCTGTTTGGTCGTGCCTTTTGCTCACTGCATCTGGTTGAAACGAACTTTCCTGTCTGCCCATAGCTGCATCCTCTGCGCTGGTTTTCAACGAAGACTCTCGGCAAAGTCTTAAAATCGGCCCACACTGTTTATGATCTGCCCAAATGAGCAAAAGCTAAACGCCGTGGCTCCTTTGCGGGTTTTGACGTGCTCTGACGATAACGCGCGTAATTCGTTGCTCAAGACATAACTGTTATCGAGGCAACATTAGCTTGTCCGTGCGATTGGCACAGCAGCAACTATGGTAAATATCCTGTAGAACATTTACAACTTTCACGGTATATAAGGAGCATTGTTAATCCAGGCCAAGACCATGAGACTCAAGCATTCTCGAGTTTTCATCTTGCTCATACTTTTGATGCTAATTGCTCAGGGAAGCACAAGCTTGCCTTCGGATGCGGCTAGCAAGAGCAAGAAAAGGACAAGACAACAAAGCAAAGCGGCAAAGCCTAAACAAAAGCCGGTGCCGGCCGAATTTGTTGAAGCCGTGAAGTTGTTTTACGACCGCAATTACGCCGAGTCCATACGTCTTCTCGATAAGGTGGACCGTGAGGGCTATTGCACTGACAGGACTCATTATTTCCTGGCGCTGAATTATCACTACACCAATCAGACGGCCGCAGCCGCGCAGCAGTATCAGCTTGTGTATTCGTACAGCAAAGACCCGCTTTTGAGATACCATGCTCACGTTGGTTATAACCAGATTGAGCAATACGCAGCCAACCGTACTTACGCAGGACAAGGCAATGTTTTCGCACGTGCTTCCACGGGCGGCGGCAGCGGCGGCGGCCTCTGGGGAGGAGGAGGCGGCGGCGGCGGTGGCGGCGGCGGTGGGTGACGCTGACGTCTCGGTGGCAGGCTGCCATCGAATAGCCGGATCAGCGGTTGGCTGATACCACTTTCGAGAGTTCAACACTGAGCGCCGGTCCCGAACGCCGGCGGAAATTCACGCGATTCTTCACATGTTCCAGAGTTTGCGCCACTTTCCTGGCACCGGCCTCGATGGGATGATCTTCGAGGAATTGAGTCAGATCGTCGAGCTCGTCCTGGGTCGACATCAAAGAAGCCCGCGCAACCACGTGTGGAATTGACGGCATGGGATAAGTGTTTTTCAGAGCTTTCCAATTTGCCTTGATGAATTTCCAAGCCTGAGAGCGCCCTGATTCGGTCGCCAAAACTGAAGCGAGAAGATTTGGCGAGTCCTGCAGTTTCACTTCGCTACTGAGCGTGAGTTTGAGTGTCCGCTCTATCAACTCAGGCTGTCTGAATCGGGAAAGTGCCATCAAATTGCGCTCCCTTACTTCAGGAGTGCGAGAAGCTCTCCACAGGCGCTCGATCTGGCTATAGGTATCCTTGTCACCGTTATATGCAACTATGGACGTGATTGCATCGAGCAAATCAGGATCTACAGAACGTTCGTCCTTTACATAATCAGCAAAGAGCTTGCGAGCTTCTTCAATTGTTTGAGCGTCCTGCCCGATTGTGCCCAGCGCGGCCAGCACTTCCGAGCGCGCAATTTTTCGCAAATCAGAGTCTTGAGGCGACGTTTTCCAGCCCAAATCAAAAGCAATCGCTGCAAGACGACTCTGCACCAGGCGCTGGAAATCCTTCCTCTGATTTTCTTCGACAAACGCGTTGAGGTACTCGAGCTCCTTCACCAGCTCTGCAATCACTTCTGGTTCTCTCTCGGCAGAAATCAACTCAGTGAGCTTGAGGTAGTCGTCTACCGGCGTATAACCAAAAAACGTAAGCGCCCATCGATCTGACAGCAAGGACAATCGCTCACCCACATCGAGCTGCTGCAAGCCGTTCTTCAGCAAAGAGGTAAGAAGCTCCGGCGAATAATTGACTCTGTAATAGCCCTGCGCATGCGCGTTTATGATCGGCTTGCTGTCTGATGAAATCTCGTCGATCAATGCCCTCCGCTCCGAAAGAAGTATGGAAGAAGCACCTTTCCCATTCACAAGAGCGGATCTGTAGAATAC
>DATNRC010000310.1:0-3920 GCA_036703705.1 Candidatus Obscuribacterales bacterium | reverse complement strand
GCTCCTCTTTGCATGCCTCAAACACGCATGAATACTCCCCAACCAGCCGACCTCCAATCATCAAAACGCCGATCCCACGGGTATCTTCGCTCATGACATGCCAAAAGGCAGGGTTGTCACTATATGCATTAATAGTTCAGACAATAGCCGCCAATCGGCGGCTCATAGCGAAGACAGACATTCACTTGGCAGTGGTGTCCAATAAGATGAGTTTGGTTGCCGTGCTGACGTCACCCGTCATGGCATAAACCCACGCCAGGTCGAGAATTCGCTGGCCGGATTTTGGCTCTTTGAGGTGCGCCAGATGGAAGTGCAAAGATGATTCCAAAAGTTTCCTCGCTTTCTCGAATCGGCGGTGTTTTATGTAAAGGGAAGCCAGTCCATCAAGGAAAGGAATGAGCATCTCATGCCACTTTTCCAATACCTTCTCGTACGGGCGTACAGCAAATTTATAGTGCCTCATCGCTTCTTTGTCCTCCCAACTGTCCGCTTTCCACGGGCGTCATGATATGACGCCCGAGTGTCAGGTGATGGGCAAAAGAGCGGAGCCCGCTAGATGGTCTTCAAGATCTTTTGACAACGATCGTATTCAGCATCAATTTTCGCTTTCTCTTCCTGCCGGTTCCCGACCGCCAGAAGAGAGGCGTAATGCTTGAGCAGCATAAGCCTCAGGCTGTCCACCCGGTCATCGTGCGCCTTATAGTAAAAATACAATTTCTTGTACAGCGGTTCTGCTTCTTGCAATGCGCCCAAGGCTTGCAGATGATCTGCAGCATTAAGGAAGAGCGGTCCATGCACGCTCAGATCGGAAAATGCGGGAGTGTTCAACGCATCCAGGACTTTCTTCAGCTCGGCTCTCGCCTCCGCCTTGTCTCCTTTGAGCAAATCGAGGCGAACAAGCGTCAAGCCAGCCTGCTGGTATGCTCCCCGCGCGCGGTCATCGTTGTCGTTCTTTGTCAGCGCTTTTGCCTGCAAAATGTGCTCCCGAGCCTCGTCCAGTTTCTTGGAGGCGATAAGTGTGCCCGCCAATTGCAAGTGAGTGCTGGCCAGAGCGTCGCTGCGAAAAGGACTGGCCTCCTCACACATCTTTAACGCTTGCTTTTGCAACTTCTCGGCCTCGGCATACTGACCGCGTCCCGAGTGGTTGCTGGCAAGCATGTTCAACAAACCGGCAAGGGCAACGGACTTCTCTCCTCCATCTTTCTTCTTGTACGCAATAGCTCTTCGGATGGCTTCTTCGCATTTCGCTGTTTGTCCCTGCTCTGCCAGAATTTCAGCCCTGCCGTGCAGCACTCCCGCTAGAGCACTATACTTTCCAGGCAATGAGCTTTTGAGAAGAACGCATTCTTCCTGATCGTATATTCTGAGGAGGACCGGATAGTTAGCGCGTTTCTTCTCTGATTTGGCAAATAAGCGCAAAGTGGAAAGCACGGGATTAGGGTCGTTTTGCCGGCCGACGATTTCAAGCGCCTTCTCAAAAGCTGCTTTTGCTTCATCCAACCTGCCCAGCTCCGAGCTGCAGTTGCCGTAGCCGTTGTAACTGTCAGCAAGCAGCATAGAATCACCCTTGGCGTACCGGAATCCCTGAATGCATTTGGCGAAGACCTTCGTCGCTTCGTCGAAATGACGAGCCGCTTCCAGATCTTTGGCAAATCTGTGAGCGCAAGTAAAGCAAGAGCGATTGCCGGGAAACTTTGCCTCCAGAATGGCCAGCTGCTTGGCTCGGTAGGGAAGCGCTTCTTCGTACAATTGTTGTGCTTCTTTCGTCAATGCGAGCTCTTCGTATACGCGGCCGTGGTTGATGTCGTTTGGTTTGTGCAACTTGCGGATGATTTTGAACGCCCGTTCGGCAGTGGCAACCGACTGCGGATACAGCTTCAATCCTCGAAAACATTCAGCCAATGAGATCAAATCATCAGCCAGAATCGCGCCATCGAATATGGCATCAGGATCGTCACCATTGAGGCTGTCAATGGTGACGTGCGAGAACTTTTCAATGTTTTGCTCGAGCAAAACCCGTGCTTTATCGTATTTTCTTGCCACCATGTAATTGGCAAGCAAGCAGTTCAAAGCCACTCTGTGCTCTTCTTCACGAGGTCCGAAGGTGTGCTCCGCTTCCTTGAGCAAGGCAAGCAGCTCGGGTTCGGCAACAGCGAATCCTTTTAAGTCGGCTTTGCGAGACGCCGCGTACACTCGGTTTTTGAATTCGGTGCGCCGTGAGCCTGAAACGGCCGGGCGTTCTGCCTGAGTCTTCTTATTCCAGGCTTTTTCCAGGACCTCCGTCTCACTGATCTCTTTGCGCATGAGACGTTCCATATGAGCGCAGGCTGATGCGGGATTTGATTTGTCCACGCCCAATCGATCTTCCAGCGCAATTGCCCGTGAATAAAGGGATTTGGCGGCGCGAAACTGCCCTTTTTCGGCGTACAAATCAGCCAAACCGACAAGGCTCTTAGCTGCCTCTTCGCCAAACGGCCTGGGCACCGCCCCTTTGGACTCGATGACTTTCTCCAGCTTCTCTTTGCTCAATGCGACGGCACGCTCAAACAGCACCCTGCAGCGCGCCATTTCGCCCCTGCTTCGCTTATACTCCGCCGCTCGATTAAGGGCAATAATCAAGCGAAGATCGCGAGCACCAAAGTGTTGAGCTTGCTCGAGCAGCTGTCCGACCTCATCATCTGCTCTTGCGAAGTCTTTCTTCTTTACGGCATCCTCAAAACCTGCCAGGCGATCCTCAAAAGCTACGGTTGTGCTCTTGCTTTCAGTCTTGTCCGCAGAGCAGCCGCCTATTGTCCAGGCAATGACGACAGCAGCCAGGGAGCAAATCCACACCTTTTGATTCGCTTTTTTGCACTCAGCAGTCAAATTTGCATGCTCTTCCACGTAGTCTACCGTCCCCGCAGCCAGCACCTCTAGAATGTACCCGCGCAGTGGGAGGCTAATGCAGCGGATTAACGTCGGCTGCCGGCAAAACGCAATCAGGCACGGCACATTAGGCTCCACGGTGGCAGCTCCTTCCGGTCCGGTCGGTGAGCGAATGCGGATTGTTTCGATCTTCCTGCCATAGAAGGCTGTAGCGCTAGCGCAGCAATGTCAGCTTAGCGCAAGGCGGAGGCCAAAAAAGTCTCCAGCTTGCACTTCAATACGGCTGTCTCTGGAGGCAATTTTTCCTATGCTCCGGTACATTTTTAAGCCATGTAAACAGCTTGTGTTACAACGAACTTTATACCTTTGGCTGTACCAGGCGTGATATGTAGGAGGCACCTCTTTCTCTTTTCACTGCCAGGTTTACGTCGCACAGATCCTAAGGCCCCACTCAATCAGCGCCGCTTCATCTCTCGATTGACGAGTTGCGGTGTTGAGCTGTCTTTCTGCGGCTTGGGGCAGGATGGCGATAGCACCTTAGCCAAAGGCGTGAGGTCATCGCTTTTCGCTTGCCATATCTGCGCACACCCGGCAGGGAGGGATGGGGCTCACTCCACTAACCAACTCGCGATGAAAGGTTAAACCATGTCCAACTACGACAACAACCCCCTCGGCGGACGCGGTAAGGCCGCAGAGGAAGCCTGGGCCCACGAGGAGAATCGACGGGCCATCGAGAAGCTCAAGGAGAAGGAAAAGAAGGAAAAGAAGGGCAAGGAGGGCGACGGCAAGGACTCCAGCAAGACCGATCCGGCCACGGCTGGCGCCGACCACAACCCCGAGAAGTAAGCCCTTCAGAGCGGCAGCAAATGGTGTCTAAGTACAAAGACCTGGTGCGCGACGGCAATGTGATTTACTTGCCGGCAAGCCGCCACCGCCTGCCCGGTATCGCGCGCGATACCACACCAACTTTCCCTCCACCGCCTCGGGCACGAGGTCCGACAACTGGTCCTAAGCCTGCGCATGCCTCCATCTACGACATCCCTCCTCATGGCGGG
>DATNRC010000309.1:0-5616 GCA_036703705.1 Candidatus Obscuribacterales bacterium | reverse complement strand
ATCTGATTACGAACCCTTTCAACCGCCTCTTCTTTCCCGAAAATGCCAATCTCATTGCAAAACCGCTCGATTGATTCTTTGTCGGTGATGTCTAGCTGATAAGCGACACATTGTTCTGCACCATATTTGATTTTGCGTGTCCTCACTTTGCAGATGATGTTGAAGCGAAGAAGCAAATGGCTGATTTGACGAGCCAGCCTTTCGCTGACCGTGCAGTAGCCGAATTGAGATTGACCGCTATTCAGTACTGTTGCCCATCCGTCTGTGGCGAAGAGCCTGTTGAGAAATAGAGCGATTTGCTCTTTCTGCAATCTGAATATCTGGGCCGGAACGATTTTGTCGTGCGCTCCTTTTCCCATCAAGTCGAGCTTCTCTAGCCACTGTGTGATTGCGTTCTTGCCTTTGCCACGCAACGACGAAATTGGCACTCCGGCGTCTTTGTCTAAGCTTAATCCCAGCGTCGACTCGATGCGTTCTACTGCCGCGGATGATGGAATACAAGCACCTTTGGTCCAGTGACAGACGGAAGATGGCGATACACCGGCCGCGAGCGCAAACTTTCTTGCCGACCCAAATGTTTCTAAAACACTTGTTTTGAGCGCAACTGAAAGTTGTTTTCGCTCACGATGTTTCTTTCGGTAATTCTTCTTCACTACGAATGAAGGCGTGCGATTGCGTGACTCCTCCCGGCGTGCGACGACAGAACCAAACTCTGATACTGCCTGGCAGAACTCCTCCTGAATTCTTGGATTTGAGTTGGTGAAACTTACTTTTCCATTTGTGAGGCAACCGTCGCCAATCAGATAGGCAAGGAGTTTCACTTCGCACTCACGCATGGAATGCTTGCCAAAGACTGGAATGCCCCTTGGCAGTGCGATTTTGTCACCGGCCTTTAATTCGCTGAGTTTCTTCCACCCAGACAATGTAAGAAATGGATGCGGCAGCGTTGTCTCAATTGTTCTGCCAAGCCGGGTTACGACTCGGAAAACTGGCTTGATGCCGTCGTCCACGAATGCCGACGGCTGAGTCCAGTTCAGTTTCAAATCATCGGACAAAGTGAGGAGGCGCGCTTCCTTCGCGCGATAGATCTCCTCGATGGTGGCAATGCTTCCGTCTGCCAGAACCAGCTCGGAGTCGTATGCCAGACATTTTCCCATTGACGGCCTGGCGGCGACGATGATCAAATCGGATGGCTGGAAGCCCGATGTAAGCGCATCGAGATCGTAGAATCCGGAAGGAATTCCGGAAAGCGAATCTCGCTGTTCGTAGCGCTGCTCGATGCGCTGGAAAGATGCTTCGACGATGTGTTTGATGTGCACGAGCTGCTGCATGTTGCGGCGCTCGGCGAGCGTGAAGATGAGGTGCTCGGCACGGTCGATGGCAATGTTGGCGTCGGGCTCTTCGTAGCAGCTGCCGACGATTTCCGTGCCGGCCTTGATAAGTTGGCGCAGCAACGCCTTCTCTTGCACAACTTTTGCGTAGTATTCGAGGTTGGCAGTAGTCGCAACAGCCAGAGCGAGGTCGGTGATGTATTGACGACCGCCGACATGCTCGAGCTTCTCTTCGTCTTTGAGATATTGGGAAACAGTGACGATGTCAATTGGCTCGTTGTTTTCATAAAGGTCGAGCATCGCAGCGTAGATGACCTGGTGCGCTTTCCTGTAGAAATAGTCAGGGTCGAGCACATCGACGACGCGCGATATGCCGTCGCCGCTCACGAGCAACGCACCAAGCACCGCCTGCTCCGCTTCAATGGATTGCGGCGGGAGGCGTTCTAGCAGACCATCACTAATGGAAACTTCTGAGCTCATGGAAATGCCAACGAGGGGTCTTCTTAATTACTTACGTCAAACGACAAAAGAAAGTTCAATCAAAATCGAAAAATCTCATGCCCATCTCACAAATTAATCGCCCAATATATATGGATTGAGACCCGACATATATGCCAATGCTGGTGTTTTACCTTGAGGCGCACTACGTGGTCGTGTCACTCAACTCGCAGCGACGGCAGCCATTAAGCATCTCGCGCGGGACGCAGCATGTGAATCTACATATCGAATTTTCAATTGCTACAAGAATAGATGATCGCCAGCCGAAATGTGCGTGTGAGAGTGCATGAGGAATAACTTCTTATGGTTGAAAGCGCATACGTTGGCGATATTTTGGATATCGCCTTAGTCTTCTTCCAGGGACGAGGTGTCGCCTGTCGGCAATCCCAGCTCCCATGCTTTGAGGAGGCGGCGCATGATTTTGCCGGAGCGAGTCTTCGGCAAGCTGTCCTTCACCTCTATCTCGCGCGGATAAGCATGAGCAGCAAGCTGGCGCTTCGTGTGCTCCTTGATGCGTTCGAGAAGCTCCGGCGATTCAGCATAGCCGTTCTTGAGCACGATAAACGCCTTGATGATTTCGCCGCGCTCTTTGTCCGGCTTGCCGATGACGCCGGCTTCGGCAACTGCTTCGTGCTCCACAAGCGCCGACTCCACTTCAAACGGACCGACGCGATGACCTGCGGTGTTGATGACATCGTCGGCGCGTCCGACGAACCAGAAGTGGCCGTCGACGTCTTTCCAGGCATTGTCGCCGCTGAAATACCAGCCGGGAATGCGGAAGTATTCCTTGTACTTCTCCTCATTTCTCCAGATCTGCCTGAGCATGCACGGCCAGCCTGGCTTTACGACAAGCCTTCCCAGTTGCCCGGGATCGACTTCATTGCCATCGTCATCGACAACGGCAGCATAGACGCCCGGCAGCGGTCTGCCCATCGAGCCTGGTTTGATCTGATTGCAGGGCAAATTGGCGACCAGCATCATACCGGTTTCCGTTTGCCACCAATTGTCGTGAATGGGGAGAGAATAAACTTTCAAACCCCAGCGCACGACTTCGGCGTTCAACGGCTCGCCGACGCTCAAAATGTGGCGCAGGCTGCTGAGGTCGTATTCATAAACAGTGTCGTCACCGGCTTTCATCAACATTCTCAAGGCGGTGGGCGCTGTATACCATACCGTCACTTTCATGCGCTCGATGACTTTGTACCAGCTGTCCGCATCGAATTTGCCTTCGTAGCTGACGACGGATGCGCCGTTGGACCAGGGACCGAAGATACCGTATACGGTGCCGGTGACCCAGCCGGGATCGGCGGTGCACCAATACACATCGTCGTCGCGCAAATCAAGAACCCACTTCGACGTCATGTGATGACCAACGATGTCGTTGTGGACGTGGACGACGCCCTTCGGTTTGCCTGTAGTGCCGGACGTGTAGAGAAGATAAAGCGGATCTTCAGGATCCATGCGCTCGCATTCGAGCACATCGGAAGCGTTCTCGATCAAATCCTCAAAGCTGAGCTCGCCGCCGCCCAATTTGCTTGCGCCCACTACAATCACGTATTCGAGATTGGGAAGCTTGCCGCGCACTTCATCCAGTTTCGGTTTCAACTCCGGACTGGTGATGATGATCTTTGCTTCGCTGTCGAGCAAGCGATCTTTCAATGCGTCCGGTCCGAACGCGGAGAATAGCGGCCCTGCGATGGCGCCGATTTTGGCGATGGCGACCGTCGACACATATAGCTCCGGAATTCTGGGCAGGAAGACGAAAACGCGATCGCCCTTACGCACCCCGAGCTCCTTCAGCGCATTGCCCATGCGATTGGAGAGCAAAGAGATTTCCTGGAACGTAAACTTGCTGACATTGTCGTTTTTGTCGATGGCATAGAGCGCCACCTTGTTGCGGCGCCCATCGTTGAGGTGGCGATCGACCGCGTTGTATGCGGCGTTTACTTTACCGTCGGCGAAAAACGTCACTTCTTTGCGCGCCTGATCCCAGCTGAAGGTCGCGTACGCTTCTTCGTAGTTTTCTAAATTCACTTTGACGGGCGACTTTTTGATAATCTCCCTGCGCGCGCCGCGAGGAACTTTGGTTCTGCCGGATTGGCTCCGTGACTTCGTTTTGGCTTCCTGTCCACTCTTCGTTGATTCTGAGCTTTTGTCAGACTTTTCGACCAGTTTCATTCCCTACCTCCAGGAAAACGGCTTGCGTGCTACGGGAAGCGAAATTCATTCTTTCCACTGTTTTGCGCACAGCGAACGAAGGAATCGAACTCACAGGGACATCCATGCACTGCCCGCGAGTTTGCGATCCTATAGTTTAACCCGCCGCGCGTGCCAATGGCCTTATCACTCATAAAAAAATGGGACTCCGGGGCGCGGGCCCGGGGGCGGCATCTGCGCGCAGCCTCATCACTTAAGGCAGGGGCGGATCTCCGCGCAGCCTTATCACTTAAGGCAAAACAATGGACTGCGACCGGCGTGCCTGCTATTCTCGGCTGCCAGATTCGTCGAAGGGCGATGCCGAATGTCAAACGGAGGAGAAGGACGTGTCAGATTCCATGAAAGCTATGGTAGTCAAAGAACACGGGGCGCCGAGCGTCATCAAGAGGGACGAGGTGCCGATCCCCAAGCCTGGTCCCAATGAGGCGCTGATAAAAGTTCGCGGTTGCGCGCTCAACCATCTCGATGTCTGGGTGCGCTCGGGGTTGCCGGGAATCAAGTTGCCAAGAATCCTCGGTTGTGATGTGGCGGGTGAAATCGAAGCGGTGGGCTCGGAAATCAAACATCTGAAGAAAGGTGAAAGCGTGCTTGTCTGCCCCGGGCTGTCCTGCGGCGTTTGCCCGGAATGCCTCGATGGTCAGGAAATGATTTGTCGCGGCTATCACATTCTTGGAGCCGGCTGCGATGGCGGCTATGCGGAGTTCGTCAAAGTTCCCGCCGAAAATTGCTTTCCCATTCCGGGCAAGCTGGACTTCCACCAGGCGGCCTCGATTCCGCTGGTTTTCCTCACTGCCTGGCACATGCTGGTCACGCGCTGCTCGATGCGCCTCAACGAAACCGTGCTCGTTATTGGCGGCGGAAGCGGCGTCGGCTCTGCTGCTATTCAAATCGCTAAGCTCTACCGTTGTCGCGTCATCGCCACTGTGGGCAACGGCGAGAAAGCCAAGAAGTGCAAGGAGCTTGGCGCCGACGAAATCATCATTCACAGCCGGCAATCAATAGCTGAGGAAGTGAAACGTTTGACAAACAAGCGCGGTGTGGACATTGTCTTTGAGCACGTGGGACCAGCTGTGTTCGGCGACTGTCTGGCGGCGCTGGCAACCAACGGCAGATTGGTGACGTGCGGCGCAACGACAGGACCGAAAGTGGAGGTCGACATCCCGCGGCTCTTCATGAAGCACCAGACAATTTACGGTTCCATAATGGGAACGAAAAAGGAGTTCTCCGATCTGCTCCCATTTTTTGAAACAGGGCTTCTCAAGCCCGTCGTCGATCGCGTCCTGCCTCTCAATGAGGCGAAGAAGGCTCACGAGATACTCGAGTCTCGCGAGCACTTCGGCAAGGTCGTGCTCGATCCCACGCTATAGCGCCAGCGCGATCTGCCGCTGCGGCGCGATCCGACGCAGCAACGCGGCTCGAGGCAGGCGCTTATTCCATGTGAGGTGACACTCAGCACTTGCATGCACACGCGTTGTCCATATCCTGAATGCGCGCATGAATTCGAAACAGAGGTGAGGCGCGGCGTTTGCCCCAGTTGCGCGCAGCCCGCTTCGTTCAAAGATCTGGATAT
>DATNRC010000308.1:0-15194 GCA_036703705.1 Candidatus Obscuribacterales bacterium | reverse complement strand
CGTCCGGCAGTCTCGATTTGATGCGCGGATTTTCCCAGAGCGAAATCAAGCCGACGATGTCCATGCAATCCGGCACTGCACCTACCATGACGCATACTGCAGGATCTTCAGCCAGCACAAGCTTGTCCTTTAAATTGAGCTGTCGCAATTGCGTAAACGTCTCGCTCATGAGCGGCAGCTGCTCATCGATGGCCGGCACGGACTGGCGGCCTACAAGAAAGAGAAACAAGGAGGCGCCAAGGACAACGCTAGTCGAGGCAATTGTTTTGAACCAGGTGAATGAGATTCGATCGACAAGGACCCCGGTGAGCCAGGACAAGCTCAACAATGGCAACATCAAATGATTGGGATTGCTGAATTTGAGACCGCTTGTATAGACGCCGATGGTGGACGAAAGAACGAACAGCAATGCGGGGAGAAAAACATTTACGTCCAGCGGCTTTTCGAGTCTCTTTCGGGCTAACAGCACCACGATTAAAGCAAGGGCGAAGACGAATAAATTGAATGGCGCCAATTGGAGACTGCTTATCACCCTTATCATTTTGTCCAGGGCAACAGGGCAGGCGGACGCGAAAGACATATGGGCGAGATAGCCGCCTGAGGTGAGAATCTGCGTAATGCCCAGTGCTCCCGAAAGAGCAATTGCCGAGGCAAGCACGATTGCCAAGGCGAGTCTTGCTTGTCTTACGGCAAAAAGAAAGATAACCACAGCAAGAAAAATCACGCTCGACGGTTGTTTCGTGAAAGTAGCAAGCGCAGCCAGAAGGATGAAGGGCAAATATTGTGCTGAGCGCCGCATCAAAGCGGCGATTTTGCCGGCTTCTCCGCCTCCAACTGTTTCACCATTGGCGCCACCATTATCTTTCGCCAGCCAGGCATGCACAAATCGTTCCAGTGCCCAGGCCGAGAAGGCGATGGAAAGCATGTCCACGCGTCCTTTATAGGCCCAGGACCAGATGGGAAAGTATGTGAGATAGATGATAAGGCCAATGGCAATCGACAATTTCGTGCACTTTGCCATGGCAAAAAGGCGATAGAGCGCGATTGCGCTCAAGATGATGGAAAGCTCGCTGACAAGACGCAAAGGCCAATAAACTGCGCCCGTCAACTTGAGAAGCAAACCGGAGATGACGAAATAGCAGGGCGGATATATAAGGATTCCGATTGGGGTCGAGGTGAGCGCGGCTGCATCATAAGGATTCTTTCCCTGGGCGATCATCCAGCTTGCCCAGAAGCAGGGACCCTCATATTCAACCGACAAAGGCGCAATCATCGCCATGTAAAAATTGGCGAGATAACCGAAGACGACTGCCAGCAGCGCCGTGGCGACAGCTATGCTATTGGCGACGTTGATAAATCGCATACATAAGACCTATGGGCAGTGGAATTACCAGATTTTTAGCCGGTTTTATGAGCGGGCTGAAATCCACTCCGTACGTTTGACGGAAGCGATTGGCAAAATGCGCCAGCGTCACCTCAAAAGGCAGGTTGCCTTGTTCGACGCTTGCAAAACCGTGACGGGACAGGAATCGCTCTAAGGTAGAGGGACTGAAGTACCACAGGTGCTCGAGCAAAAACATATTCCAGCGCCCGCCCGATATTTTGGCGATGATACTGTCAATGTTCGGCACGGTCACGAAAAGAAGCCCTTGCGGCGCGATGATTTTGCTTATCGCGCTTACGTGCTCATCGAGATCGGGCAGGTGCTCGAAAACGTCCCAGGCTGTGACGGCATCAAAACTGCCCTGTGAAAGCGGCTCGTGGCCGGCATCATGGATGAAATCGCCTGTGATGATGCGATATCCGTCGACTTGTTTTGTCGAAGGGTCGCCCACCTCGTAGCCGATGCGCTCAACGGCTTTTACTCTGGCGAGAAACCCCCCATCGGCGCAGCCAAAATCGAGGAGGCGCTGCGGCTTATGCAAACGGCTTTCGATCAGCCTGGCAAGGCGCGCAAATCGCAGCGCTTCCGCGGGCGCGAGCACGTCATTGCCCTGCCCCTCGGATGCCACCTGTGCGTAAATGCGACTGTATTCCTCTGCTTTGAATTGAGGATTGGTGAATACAAATCCGCAAGAGCGACAGCGAACAATTCTTCCGTGCGCCACCTCGGTTCGCTGGTTGAGGAAAAATCTGGGCGCCTCTTCGGCGCCGCCTGAAAAAGTAGACTCATAAACGGTGTCGAAACCTTCCGCGAGGCAGACCAGACATTTTGCAAGGTTGCGCATCAGCTCTCCTGGTAAACATTCTCACAATACTATGGCAAAACATAAATGAAGGCATCCAGCCCCTCTACTTTTGTCCAGCCCGGGTCCTTAGGATGCGGCTCAGCTTTTATTTTGGGCAAATACCCGTCTTGAACGATGGCCTTGACGCCGAAATCTTTCAACTTTTTATAGAGGACTTGACGGCTCTCCGGCGTCGAGCTCCAGAAATCGGCAAGATCATTGGATTCGCAAACAATCTTGACGCCGGCTCCTTTCGCCCAATAGAAATCGCCGAAGCCGATGCGCGCCACACGGTCACCAGGTTTGATACCGGCGTTTTTGAGAGCGGAGATTATTTCGACGTGCCCGGAAACGGGAGGCGAGGGTGGACCTTGAGTTTTTGCCGCCCTGTCAATCGCATGCGCAAAAGCAGGTGAGTAGAAGTAATAGACCATGAGAGATTTGAAGGAGAGCCCTGCCATCATGACGATTATCAAGAACATTGCGCCTGCCGTGACGCCTCGGCGGCAAAGAG
The DNA here is from genome assembly GCA_036703705.1 of Candidatus Obscuribacterales bacterium. Classification (GTDB taxonomy): domain Bacteria; phylum Cyanobacteriota; class Vampirovibrionia; order Obscuribacterales; family Obscuribacteraceae; genus DATNRC01. Next base: position 12,452 of record DATNRC010000308.1, on the reverse strand, counting down.
CAGTGTTAGGCAGTTTGACGCTGGCAACCAGAAGTGACAGAAGAGGAATCAGGGTGGACGGATAGTACCTTGCCGCTTGCTCGAGCATGAAAAAAAGAAGCGCCAGGCCGATCAAATTGGCGATTAAATCCGGCGAAAACAAAATCAGGCGCTCTCTGGATAAGGGAAATGACCTGCCTATGAACCTGAAAGCGAGGAAGACGAAAACGAAGGCGCCCAGCTGCACAATGTAAATCAGGATCTTGTTCCAGAGCTCAAATAGATAATGCCTCCAATCAATCCAGTACTTGACGCCTTCATACCAGTAGTGAGGGGCGTAAAAGACGGGATAAGAAACGTCAAAGGGCGTGGCGAATTCATAAAAGGTAGGATTGGTCGAGAAGATTCGCGTCGGGTGCAGGAATTCGGGACCTCTCCCGTTGGCACCAAGCGCCAGATGCTTTACGTTTCGCATCCCCGTCTGCCCCGACCATGCTCCGCTTACACCCACGTCGGTAAAGGTGAATCTGCCGGCGACAAGCGATATGGGAATCACGAGCGCGGATACTGAGACGATGAAGGCAACAAGCAGCGCTGCCAGCCTCGTTTTCTCAAGCTTGTATTGCTTGCGCAGCACAATGAGCATGAGCACCATGGGCGGCGCCCACGACAGATTGAAGTTTTTTGCCCAGTAAGAAAGACCGAGCAAGAAGCCCAGCAAAAGGCTTCTTGGGGTTGAATTCTTGCCGCGGCACATGGGAAGCCAGACCGACAGCGCAAGCAGGCAAACGCCTGTGGCGAGGGGGTCGGGAGTCTTGTGCGAAATTTCCGAAATGGCAAGAGAACAGTAGAGAAAGATGGAAAGAAGAACGAGCTTTAATTGCCGCGCGGTGAGCGAAATGTAGCCGTAACCGATATCGGATTCGTCGTGGAGCCTCAAGAGTTGCCGGGCAAAAAGAAGGAAAGCCACAAGCGAGAATGCGAAAGAGGCAAAGACAGCCCATTCCAAAACGACAAGCTCGTCTGAGCCTGCTCCTGCTGTTCCTTTCAAGAGAGCTATAAACAGGGGAAACAGGGGGCTCCAGTACGAACGAAACAATTCTTTCCAATCGCCTCTCAATACGGCGTCCGCAATCTCCAAATAAGATGCCGTGTCCATGCCCACCTGTTTGGACCAGGTGTGGGCTTGCATCCAGCCGAGAGAAAGGCCGGCAACGATAAACGTGCCAATGATCAACAGATCGCTTATCCGTTTGCCACCTGGTGAATTTCCTGCAGCCATTCCTGAGCCTTGCCTTTCCCTTAGCTGCTTGTCTTTCCTTAAGCTGCTGTGTCTTTAATGCTTTGCCTTTCCGCTAACTGCTTTGCCTTTCCGCTAGCTGCCTTGTTTGTCTGATTGCGCCAGGAGCTCTTTGTGGAGGAAGGTAATGGGACGGGCAAACTCTTTGCGCACTTTTTCAATCGGGCTGCCAATCACCCGCACTGAATCAAGTGAGATGTTGCCGATCACGCTTCCTGCCCTACTTATATAGGTTAGACTTTCCGGGTCGATGGTCATCGTTCTTGCGCACGTCGCATCGACTGCTGCCAGATCTTGTCCAAGCACGAAAAATCCCATCTCCTTCGCCGTCCCGTTGATCGGTCCGTCGCCCTCCATAGCCACGACGGCATCCACGAGAGCAAAGGTCGGCTTGATGATATGCACGAGATCGAGAATGCACTGAGGGATGCCTTTTACATGCAGAAGATTCTTCGGCCAGCCGTACTTTCTGCCGGGCACGGTGCCGAAAAAGTTCTTCATCGACGCCGTCATGCCCACCCAGTGATGCGTTTTCATTTTGGGCAGGCTGATTATGGCGTCGGCTTCAACTATCGTTTTGGGCAGGTAGAAGAATTCGAGGCCTGAAAATCCGTTTTTGTTTTCAACCTTCTCAATATCGTCAATGTTCAAATCGATGAACGGCAAAGACAATTTGTTGAGCATGGCGCCAAGTCCGGTGGCATCGAGAAGAAATTCCGTGTCCCGCATATGGCCCGGCCCTTCGGCAACGACAATCTCTTTTGCCCCCAGATGATCGGCGAGCTCGACTGCCGCTTTCAGGGCATGGGGATCAGTCGTTACCGGCTTGCCGGGGCGATACTCCACCATATTGGGCTTTATGATCGCTCGCTTGCCGCTAAGATCCGGCAGTTTAAGCTCGGCAGCAAATTTCTTCAGTGAAGGCAGCGGATCTTCCTCATAAGAAGGACAGGGAACGATGGCAACTGTCGACACGGATGGCGAATTCTTCCAGGCTTTCTGCGCTTCCGTCGGCAAGGCGACATGCTCGCCGGCGCTGTTCGTTTTCGAACAACCGGCTAAAGCTGCGGCTGCCATGCAACCGTGAATGAAACTGCGCCGATTGATCTTCCTGGGATCCTTGTGCATAGCCCCTTTATTCCCGCAACCACCACTGCAATTCAACTTTTGCCGACCCGGCTTCGCCGCCTCTTTTGCGGCAAGTTTCCCTCTTCTTTTGCGGATTCCTCCTCTTCATGCTTGTCCGCCTTTGGCGCCAAATTTGAGCGCATTTCTGCCCAGAGCCGCATCAAGCGCCGCAAGCGCCAGTCCCGTAACCATCAGATTGGGCCCGAAGCTGCCGTCCTTATTCTGCGCTTTTAGCAAGCGATCGATTTCTTCGTCCTGAGAAATCTCGTGGGCGTTCCTGGCCAACAAAGTCCAGGCAAGTGACATGGCGGATGTGTTTTCGTGTCGAGTTTTGTCGAGATACTTAAATCCGGCAGCTACCTTCGGATCAGTCTTTTTATTTTGCAAAGCCAGCAATGCTTCGGCAGTGGTTACTACATAGGGTGGCAGATCTGCGCCCAGGCAGCGCACATTGCCGTGGTTCCAGCCTCCGCCTGTGCATGCGTTTTCGATGAGAAATTTATCGGCGTAGGCGGCAGCTTGCTTGAATACTTCGGCGCTCAAGGCATGAGGAATGTTCAAGGCTAAAAGGCTGTAACTGGTAGGCTCCACCCAGTGAAAACATCCTTTCATCCACGGCCAGCCGCGCGCATAGTGGAGCGAGGCTTCTCCTTTGATCAATAAGAGGATGAGGCGGGCTACGGGCCTGTAAAACTCGGTGCGCACATCAAACAGATAATTGCTGCACCTCGTCAAAGAGGACTGCATGCCGGCGGTCCATGGAGCATTCTGGTGCATGTGCGTGAGGATTCGCCCGGAGAGGAGAGCAAGGCTCGCCGTCCAGTCCGATTTGCCCGCACCGGGAGCCGTCGACCAGCCGCCATCGGAGTTTTGTGTGCGCCTAAGAAAGTCGAGCACTTGCTGCGCGGTCTCCGCATCATTTCGCAGGGCAATCGCACACCAGGCTGTGGCTTCCGTGGACGGCTCCTTTAATCCGGGCTTGAATGCCCACGAGCCTTCCTTGAGATGCTCCTTCAAAAAGGTCAAACCACGCTGATGCGCATCGGCAGCCATTTTGCGCCGAGCTTGAGCAGTGATGGGCAATGCTTTCCGCTCGGTGCCTGGCTTTGAATTGTCATCGGTCATGGAGCGCCCAGGAGAAGATTAATAAGTGGAACAAATTAAGGTTGCTAAAGAAGCCATATTCAGCTTATCACTCTGCCGCAATCTGGCACGAGGAGAGGTTTTGTGGGCGTTTCGGCAGCGTATTGAAAGTATCGATTTAATTTGACATTTCACCGATTACCCCTCTAGTCCGGTGGGGGTTCACAAGGTAAGATGGGTATGTTGCCTCCGTAAGGATTCGGCAACCCTGAATTCGTAAACCAAAACGAGATTTGCAGGAGGTGGTGGTCAACTAAATTAATGCAGATGTCGGAAATTGTTCACTGGTTGCGTTACTAATAAATACATATTCGTCGTTCTGGCATAAAATAGATGTTCGCTCGTCGGGCTTTACTTAGTTCGATTTGCGAGTATTCTAATGGCACGGGACGACATAAGGAGGTAAGCATGCTCAAGCGTTTCGTTCGGGATGAGTCCGGTCAAGGTATTACGGAATATGGCGCGATTCTCGCATTCGTAGCCATTCTCGTAGCCCTGGTGTTCGGTATCACCAAGGGTGCATTGACCGCGGCTATTTCGTCCGCGTTCTCGGCTATTGTTAGCCAGTTGAACGCTCTGTCGGCGCAAGCAGCCGCCGGCTCATAAGCCTTCGTCGCAATCCTCGCCAAGCGAGGATGATGAAGCAACGCTCCTGGTCCTCGTGCCAACGAGTGAATCCTATCAAAGAGGGCTCGAAGAGCCCTCTTTGTGCGTATTTTCGCCCATGTAAAGAGAGTTTGGGCCGGCAGGCGCAACATCAAAACGCTGATGCCATCAGGGTTGGGCGCCTGTCGCCTTTAAGCGGCAGTGTCTGTCTTTATCACTTGACGAGCGCTTAATGTTCCCTCAAAAAGCCAAGTTGTTAAGTTTTTTCTCGCCAAATTTTCTCTATGTCATCGATTTAAGGGGGGGATTCCGCGCCGCTCGATCGGTGGTCATTTGCGTCCGATAACAAGCTGCCGTTCGGTCATTTACGGCTATGGAGGCGGCACAGCGAAGGATCTTCCTTTGGCGGAGGCGAGAAACCCTTCTGGGGATTGCCTTGAGAGTCACCAGCCGCTCGCTCCCGCACTGTGAGGATGACGTCCATGTCCTTATCATGGGCGCCTCTCACCATATTCGGTGCGTGCTTGGTGTGAACTTTTGGAGTGTCAGTGCCAGTGTCTGAGCGCTTTATTAAGCGCGAATTCAATTGTGCAATGGCAAAAAGCCGTGAGAAAACAGCCTCATTATTTGTTCTTGCCGGAATGTCAGTCGTGCTATCCGGCGGAGAAAGCCTTTATCTGCCATTTTTCCTTGTGCCGGCGTGAGATTGAGCGCACCTTTGATTGAGCGTTGGTCAGCGTTCCTTTCTGTGGAAGCCGGCAAAGTTCATTTTCGACAAACGAAAAATCCAGCTCTGTCAGGGTCTCAAGGCTTAGAGGTCAATCTATTGCTGAGCTTCGCACGCGAAAACGCAGATATATAAAGGTACGCGAATAAGACTCAAATGTAAATCTGCTCCTAATTTGGCACTGCAGGCTGCCCGGGGCCGGCAACTGCATATAATAAGGTACGTTTTTGCCGCCCTGGTTCTCGTTCTTGCTTGTCCGGAATGGCAGGCGCGATGGGCCATGCGCGCCCCAAGCCGCAGATTTATCAGCACTTTCACCGGTTGCCAATTTATTGGACATTGACGCGATTTGAGGAAATTGTCATGACAACAGGGTCTTTTGTATCACTTCGGTGACACAGCGCGCGAATGAACCTCTTGATATACTGTACACAAGCGACCGGCGGTAAGATGGTGGTCGTTTAGAATTCGCGCCCATGGGTAAACACTTTTTGGGTGCGACAGGGCAGCCGTTGTTCTTGTTCCGCCGATATGCGTTAATAGTAAATGGTTAATCTTTCTCATAGAAGATAGAAGGGGGAACCGTAATGAACCCATTACGTGCGTTGTTTTTAAGCCTCTCTCGCATGCCTCCAGCAGTGATGCTTCTGATCATCATCGGCTTAGCCGTGGTGGTTACGATGATGGTCACTGGCAAAGTCAGCGAATCAGAGACTAAGTATGCGCAACAAGTCGAAGAGATGAAGCGCAGAGCTGAAGCTAAGGGCAAAGTGGTTTATGCCGTCAAGGATATTCCTGAAGGACAGACCATTCCTACCGAAGCACTTGAAGAGCGTGAGCTCGAACAGACCAAGATTCCGCAGGACGCAATCACGTCCGCTACATTGGCTGCAGGACGCGTAGCCAAGTACGGTATTGCTTCCGGTCAAATCGTTTCTCAGCACGATTTGGCGCCGCAAGGCATGTCTCTTGGATTTGAATCCAGGCTGAAAGAAGGAATGCGCGCGATCACTTTCGCGGTTGACAACAACACTGGCGTCGCCGGTTTTGTTCAGCCCGAGAGCCACGTAGACATTTATTCTTCGGTAGGTGCCGCTGCTGAAACCAAGGCTGCAGTCATCCTCTCGGATGTCGAAGTTATCGCCTGCGGTCAGGTCTATCAGAAACAGCCCGGCCAAACCAATGCCGTTCCGGCCAGCTCCGTTACCGTTGCTGTAACGCCGGAAGATGCGCAAAAGCTCATCAAGGCCATTGTGGCTAGCAAGCTCTATCTGACTTTGAGAAATGAGAAAGATCACTCTCCTCTGGCGACAGTGGATGTGACTTCGCTTTTCCCTAAACCAGTGAAGCCGGCGGCTGAACTCGCCTCGCTTCCACCTCCGTCGGCACTTCCTCCGCCCCCGCTTCCGAATGCCCCAGATCTTGGCATGCCGGGAGCTCCAGGCGCGATGCCGTCGGCACCACCACCACCACCACCGCGTCACGAAATCGAAATATGGTCCGGAAGCAAAAAGGATGTTCTTTCGGTGCCTAAGAGCTAGTTCATAAGCACTTTGGTGAACATCTGACATCTAGTGGGTACAACACTAGATAGGGCTTTCGGAAGGAGGAGAACGCTTAAGCTATGAAACTGACCACACTTCTTGTATGCGACGCTGGTTTGGACAAGCGTCAGACCATTGAGGATTTGATCCACAGTCAGCCGTCGCTGGCACTCGTGAGCACAGTCTCCGGGAGCATGGCACGGGAGCAAATCGGTAGTTTGCATCCAAAGTTGGTCTGGATCGAGCTTAGCCCTGCTCCTGTCCGCGGGCTATCATTGTTGGCAGAGCTGCGGGAAACTTTCCCGCAGCTCTACTTCTTCGTCAGTTACGAAGTACCAGACCCCGAATTGATCCGCACTGCGTATCGACTCGGCGCCTCTGACTTCCTCGATGCTGAACGCTGGCGCACGGACTTGCCCGCCGCCGTGCAGAGCATCCAGCTCAAACACCAATCGGAATCCGTATCCACGGCTGCCGGTAAAGTCATTGCCATCTTCAGCCCCACTGGCGGCATTGGCGCAACAACCATTTGCACCAACCTGGCCGGTTATCTCGGTAAATATGGCGAGGCGTGCATTGTCGACCTGGACCTCCAGTTCGGCATGATTGCTCACTACCTTAACCTCGAGCCTTCATTCAGCTTGAGCACAATCGACTTTTCTCACACCAACTTTGACGCCACATACCTGCGTAACCTCATGACGCGGTATGACGACAAATTGAGCATCCTGGCTGCACCGCCCGAGCTTGAAGACATCGGCGACATCTATGCTGCCCAGGTACAGGAGATCCTTTATACAGCGAAGCAAGAATTCCGCTTCACGGTCGTTGACCTGCCGAAGAACTTGCTCGATGAGCGCGCGATTGCGACTCTCGACCTCGCCGATCACGTTCTCGTGATCACAGAGTACAACTGGGCCTCCATTTTGAATGCCCGCAAATGCCTGGACACATTCAAGGCTCACTACAACCAGGAAAAGCTGCTCCTCGTCATCAACCGATCCGAGTGGCTGCCCCAGGATGTGCTGAGCGAGTGCCGGGCCAACCTGAATTATCCAGTCTTCCACGAAATTCCAAACGACACGAAGACTGCCAAATGGGTTAACAACCAGGGGCAAATCGCGCCTGGACATACGGCGCTCGGCAAGGCGCTTGATTCTCTGGCTCGCAGACTCGCAGGAGGAGAGCAGCTTTTGCTCACGACCAAGGACGGCGAGAAGAAAGGCGGCTTCAGATTGCCGGCAATCTTCTCCAAGAGATAACTCCTATACCGAACTAAAGGGTGGTGAAAGTTTAAATGGGCGACGAAAGAAAGGACCAAAATCTACCGGCACGCCCTGCATCTTCGCTAATGGGTCAGCTTGTCCGTCAGAGACAGGCGTCAGAAATTGCGCCGGCCCAGCAGCAAGCTACAGGCGTGCAACAGCAGCAGCAACAAACCAACGTTGGCAGCCGCACCGCTGCTCCTCCTCCCGGACAGTCAGGGGTGGGCCGCGCCGGCGGTGCCGGTCCGCAAACAGGCGTGCAGGGCGGTGCCGCCAGACCGCAAGGCGGCGCGCCGGCCATGGAAACTGGCCCGTCACGGGCCGACATCGAGCGCATTGATGCGCGGGACGACACGGAATATCACCGACCAGCCGAAGTGCAGTCTGCTCCCGGTGATGTCGGTGCGAAATTCTCAGCCAACCAGCAGCTCATTCGCGAGCGCGAAAAAGTAATCATCGATCAGTTGAGAAGAGAGCTTGATACTTCTCGACTGACCAACATTTCTGAAGACACGCAAGCGCAGGTGAGAGCACGCATCCGTGAAATCGTGAACTCCGACCCGGCGCCGTTGACCATGATGGAAAAGGGCATCCTTCTCCAGAACGTGCTCGACGAAGTGTTTGGTTTCGGTCCGCTCGGTCCGCTCCTTCGTGACCCCAGCGTCGGCGACATTTGCGTCAACGGCGTCAACAGCGTCTACGTAGAACGTCACGGTCGTCTCGAGAAGACTAACGTAGTCTTTGAAAACGAGCGCCACTTGAGGCAGACAATCGACAAAATCATTCAGCCCCTGGGCAGACGTCTCGACGACAACTCGCCCATGGTGGACGCCCGTCTTCCCAACGGTTCTCGTGTCAACGCCACGATTCCACCTGTAACCATCGACGGACCGACGATCACAATCCGATGCTTTGGTACGTCAATCATGTCGTTGGGGCAGTTGGTCGAAAAAGGCGCCATGTCGGTGCAAATGGCCGAGGTCCTGAAGGCCTGCGTCAAGGGCAGAATCAACCTCATCATCTCCGGTGGTACAGGTTCTGGTAAAACCACTTTGCTTAATGCGCTCTCCGCGCACATCAACCCGCGCGAGCGCATCATCACCATCGAAGACGCTGCCGAGTTGAGATTGCAACACGAGCACTGGGTGCGGATGGAAACTCGACCCGCCAATACGGAAGGGCGAGGACAAATCACACAGCGCATGCTCGTCATCAACTGCCTCCGTATGCGACCCGACAGAATAATCCTCGGGGAGTGCCGGGGTGAAGAAGCGTTCGACATGCTTCAGGCCATGAACACCGGTCACGGTGGATCAATGACCACAATCCACGCCAACTCTCCACGCGACTGCACGAAGCGTCTCGAGAACATGATTCTCATGGGCGCTGCAGAAATGCCGGTGAAAGCCGCACGTGAATTGATCGCGTCCGCGGTGCAGCTGATTATTCAGATTCGCCGTCTGGAAGATGGAACTCGTCGCGTCACCGAAATCTCGGAAATAACCGGGATGGAAGGCGACACGATTGCCATCTCGACAATGTTCCACCTGGAGCGCGAAGGACGAGACCCGAGAGGTTTCTTCAAGTGCCGCCACGTGGGATCTGGCTTGCCGCCTAAGTTCCTCGAACAATTGGAGCAAGAAGCTGTGCCATTCAAACTGGAGTGGCTCAGATAGGAAAAGACAATCATAACGGGTAATAAAAAATGAGCATTGGCTTGACGGTATTTGCCGTAATCGTAGTAGCCGGACTCATGCTGATGGCTGCGTCCCGCAGTCAGTGGAGCGATGAGCTAAGCAAGCTCTCCAAGCACCAGCGCAGAATGGCCGAAAAGAATCAGGAGACGACGGAAGTCGACATCTTCCTTAAGCAGCGAACTGATTATCTGGCGAGAATTTTGGCCCAGGCAGGACTGGAGGCGAAATACGATCAGTACAAAACCACCTGGATCTGCGTGGCGCTGGGAACGGGAGCGGTTTTTGCCCTCCTGGCGTCGATAGGCGGAGTGATGGAGCTGGCCATACCCGCATTTATTCTCGGCGTGCCGATCGGGATGGGCGGATTCGTCCAGTATCTCGGCTTCGTAGCCAAGAAACGTCAGGCGAAGATGACGGAACAGCTGCCGCAGATTCTTGAAACCATGGTGTCTGCGCTGAGAGCCGGTTCGCCCGTTATGGAGGTGTTCAAAGTTCTGTCCGAGGTATCACCGGAGCCCATTCGCAGCGAGTTCAAGCGTGGTCTGGTATCACTCCAGCTCGGCAAGCCTTTCAGAGATTGCATGACTGAGATGTCGGAAAGAATCCGCACGGCGGACTTCCGACTTTTGACCAAAGCAATCTTCATCAGCCAGGACGTAGGGGGCAACCTTGCAGACGTCGTGGCTGTGATTGCTGAAGCCATTCGTGAAAGATTCAAATTGCGCGACTTCATGAACTCACTGACTGCCCAAGGTAAAGCAACGGCTATGTTCATCGGCTGCCTGCCTTACGGCATCACGCTGATGACTTATCTGGCATCACCCGGTTATATCGTGCCGTTCTTGAATCACCCAATAGCCAGAATTGTTCTTATCCTTCTCATCATCTGGGAAGGCATAGGCTTCTGGATTCTGCTTAAGATGACTACCTTCGAGGTTTAAAAATGTCCCCTCTGATGATCGGAATGATGACCTTCTTCGGCTGCATTATCTTCGGCATCCTTGTGATGCAGCCGCTTTTTACTCAGTACGTCGACCAGTATGCGGTGCGCGTCAGAGGAAAAAACAAGGACGATCTGACGGCTGCCGACAAGCCTAAGGATTCAACCATCACCACCATTCTCAAAACGGTTGGTGAGCTTGTTCTTAGCGTTCTGCCCGCTGTAGCCGACAAGCGGACGGTAACTCTTCTTACGCAAGGCAATTATCGTACTCCTCAACACCTCGCCATTTATATCGGCATCAAATCGATGGTGGCAGGTTCGGCAGTATTTCTCGGATTGATGGCAGCCGCCGGCAACCCTCTCAACCTCTTGCTTGCCATTCCTACAGCCCTTCTCGGGTGGATGCTTCCCAACTTCTTCCTGGCCTCGCGGGTGAAGAAGCGTCAGGCCAAGATTCTTGCCGAGCTTCCGACAATCATCGACCTTCTCATCGTCTGCGCTCAAGCTGGTCTTGGTTTGCTGATGGGCGTGGACAAAGTATCGAAGGAAATCGGTGACTCATGTCCGATTCTGGCTCAGGAGCTCGAGCAGTTGATCAACGACGTGAAAATATTCGCCAAGTCAGTGCCCATAGCACTGCGCGAAATGGGCGAACGATGCGGCGTCGACGAGCTCATCAACATGGCTTCCGCCCTCATCGCCGCCGAGCAAAAGGGTTCTGACATTTCTTATCCGCTCAAGCAGCAAGCTGAAGCGCTGAGAGATCGCATGAAGAGAAAGAAAGAAGAAGAAGCCGCCAAAGTGCCTGTTAAGATGGTGCCTGTAATCATGGTCTTCATCATGCCTCTCATTCTCGCGCCTATGCTTGGCCCTGCTGTCGTGACCATCGTCAACGCTCTGGGTCCGATCGTTGGTGGCAAATAAGAAGCAAGCTTACTTTTTCAACGAATCGCGCAAGACCCTCCTAGCTTCACGAGCCAGGATTGCAGACGGCTTCATAAGCCGCGCCATCGGACTTCTGCGTCATAGCACGCTCGATGATGGTGAAGGGATGTACCTGACGCGCTGCAATTCAATTCACATGATCGGCATGAAGTTTGCCATTGACGCCGTATTTTTGGACAAGAACGGCGTGATCGTCGCGATTCTGGAGAACTTCAGGCCTGGCCGCCTCTCGCCCATTTATTTCAAAGCGCAGTCTTGCCTTGAGCTTCCGGCGGGCAAAATAGGCAAAACCGGCACCGCCGTTGGTGATAAAGTCTCGCAAGGATTTTCCCTGCCGGAAGCGATGGGCTTGGAGGGTTCCGGCGAAGCGGAATAAGGCAAGCCATTCTTGTTAAAAATATCGTTCCCTTGCTCTATGCCTGTTGCAAAGCAGTGAGATTGTCTTGTTAAGGCGCGACAATGTAATACGTTCGAGCATTCATTGGAGAGCTTAATGTTTCAAGTCGTCACCACCGACAAGGCGCCGAAAGCAATCGGGCCCTATTCGCAGGCCACCATGTACAACGGATTTATTTTCGTCTCCGGGCAGATCCCCCTCGATCCGAAAACAGGTCAGCTCATAGTCGGTCCCGTGGCTGAGCAAACAAGGCAAGTCATGAACAATCTGGCGACAATCCTCGAGGCCGCAGGGTCGAACTTGGCAAGAGTAATCAAGACAACGGTTTACCTGAAGGACATGCAAGATTTTGAGGAAATGAACAAAGTCTATGGCGAATTCTTCTCTGGTCCTAAGCCTGCCCGCGCAACCGTCCAGGTGGCCAGACTGCCGCGTGACGTCTCGGTGGAAATAGATGCAATCGCCGTGGGGTAAGACGTATAAGGCGGCGACTTTTACCAGGGATTCACAGTGCCATTATCGACAATAGCGCAGATACTAACCATCATCGTGGTGACAATCGGTCTCATCATCGACTGGCGCACGACGAAAATTCCCAACTGGTTGACGTTTCCGGCTGCAGCGCTCGGGCTTGTCCTCAATGCCATGATGAGCGGCGTGGATGGCGCACTGCAGGCGGTGCTGGGCTGGTTAATCGGCGCAGGCGTCATGCTCTTCTTCATTTATCTGCCGGTTGGACCCAAGTACGACAAAGACAGAATGGGCATGGGCGATGCAA
>DATNRC010000307.1:0-6516 GCA_036703705.1 Candidatus Obscuribacterales bacterium | reverse complement strand
TGATGGAGTTGCTCGGCTTGCTGCTCGATCTCTTTCATGCGGGCGTCGATTTGCCCGATTTGTTTTTGCAGCTCGGGAACCCGCGGCGACACGCCTTTATCGGAATCATTGATGGCGGCGGCGAAGGCTTCTCGGATGGGTTGAGTCAGCCCTTGCTGGAGAGCGGCCTGAACCAGCTCAGCGATGCGCTGCAGCGGCGTCTTGCCATTGACCATGCGGGTGGGCTCGCCCTGAGGAGGAGCGTCCAGTTTTGGCGTGCCGTCGCCCGCTGGATCGCGCGGCACATTCTCCAGCCTCGGGTCGCCCTGAGGTGGGCCCTGTTGCCTTCTCGGGTCCTCAATCGCCCGCACGTCTTCAGTTACGCCCTGTTGCTTGCGAGGGTCGTAGGTTGTGGGCGGCAATTGGAAATCAGGACCGAATATCGGCTGCAGCACCCTATTAAGGTTGGGATCACCCGGTTGCATGCCGGTAATATCGGACACCACGCGCATGAAATTAGGATCGCCTAATCTTCTTAAAGGATCGGCGCTCTGGGGATCTGGAATCAAAGTCTTGTCTTTGGCTACCGCTTCTCTCAATGCTTTAAGGGCCGGATCTTGCGGGTTTTGAGGATTGTAATAACCGTTCCTCATCAGAAGCAGACCGTAGTTGGCGCGCGTAAAGCCGGGCGCCCTCTGGATGGTTTGCAAATCCATCTCAGCCTGCATCAGTTGTTGTTTTCTTTGCGGATCTTGTTCTTGTTGTATGCGCGCTCTTAAATCCTGGCGCTCGGCTCCAATCGCTTGAAAGAGGATTTCGTGGCGGCGATTGGGATCTTGCTCTTGCTGGAGGGCCCTGGCAAACTCCGGTCTTTTCTGGGCAATTTCCGTTCCCAGTTGCGTGAAGGTCTCATCGGCCTGGCGGATGGCGGTGGTGTAGTAGCGGGAAGCCATCTGCAATCCCTGCGGCTGGAGAGCAGTATTTTCACCCATCGCCAGCAAATTGGTGATGTAGTCTATGCGCTTGCTGAGCTCCGTGTCGCCTGTCGCAATACGGTCATATCCGAGCGTGGCGTCGTAGCCCTGGTCCAGCCTCAGTCTGGTAGCGTCCGGTTGCGTCGTCACCGGACTGTTGGCGCGTTCCATCGGCAAAACGTAATCGTTGAATACGCCTTGCTCTTGTGGATACTCGCCGTACGGTGTCCCAACATCACCGGCAGCGGGAACATCTCGCTGGTTAGGGTCTCCAACACCCATAATTTCAATCCTCACGTTTGCGGAAGGGCGCCAATGCTGCACCTAGCTTAATGATCATTCCCTGCTTTGTATGTGGGAAAACCACGTAGACCGGCTGCCAATGGGAGAAAATTTTATCTTGGCTTCGTGATTTCCCATCTCTGTCAGTCTTCCAGGGCCAAACTAGAGCAGCTTCTAGCCTCTATCCGCAATCGCGCCTTTTTTGACAGGGAAAATCCGCGCCAGTGGGGAAAGTACGAAGTTTTTCAGCTTATACATCGACAATGGTGACGCCGTCCCCGCCTTCGTGCACTTCGCCGGGGCGATAGGAATTGGCATAAGGGCTGCCCGCCAGAAAGCCGCGCACTGCCTCTTTCATCGCTCCCGTGCCGTGACCGTGAATGATCATGAGCGGGCTCACGCCGCTGAGAACGGCCTCGTCGAGAAATCGTTCCAGCCTAGCCAGTCCGGCATCCACCCGTTCGCCTCTGAGATCGAGGGTGTTGCCGTCGGTTCTGAGGAAAAAGGCAACAGGCTCCTGGCGCTTTCCATAACCGGCTGACGGAGAGCGGGCGCCGGAGCGGCGCTTGCTCTTGCCCGGCTCTGTCAATTTGCTAAGGTCGGACGCCTGCACTTTGATTTTCATTGCCCCGGCTCTCACCACATATGGCTGTGTCGCGCCCTCCCGTGCCTCCTCCGGTACTGCTTCAACCGTGCCGACCTGATTGAGGGAAACGACTTTCACGGTGTCGCCGACCTGGAATGCTGTGGCGCCGCTTCTTGTCGATGAGAGCCAGCCCAGATCTTTCAGCAAATCGGCGATTTGCTTTTGCGCTGCCTGAGCTTTAGCCAGGCTGGGCTCTCTTTGCAGATCGCACGTTATCTGCCGCACCTTCTCACGTGCAGCAGCAATCTCCGATTCGAGAAGACCGAATTGCTCTTTGAGGGCAGCTTCTCTTTCCCTGTCCAATTCCTCAATTTTTTTCTCGTACTGGCGCTTCAAATCATCTAAGACTCTGGCTTCCGCCTCCAATCCCTCTTTCTTGTTGATTGCCTCATTAAGCGCTGCTTCAAGCCTGTCGACAGTGGCGTCGATATCTCGCGAGTCCTGGTCGAGATGCTTGAGCGAAGAAGCGACGACGTCTTCTTTGAGCCCCAGGCGTCTGGCGATTGTTATGCCTTTGGAGCTTCCTGGAGTGCCGAGTTTGAGCCGATAGGTCGGTGACAGCGTGGCATCATCAAATTCCAGGCTGCCGTTGACGAAGCCATCGACATTGTAGGCGAGAGTTTTGAGCTGCCCGAAGTGGGTCGTTGAAACCGTAACTGCTCCGCGCGAGTTGAGAAATTCGAGCACAGCTCTTGCAATTGCCGCCCCTTCTTTGGGATCTGTTCCGGCGCCGATCTCATCGAGCAAGACGAGAGTGCCCTCTCCGGCTCTCTCGATGATCTCCACTATGTTGGTCATGTGGGAGGAAAAGGTAGACAGGCTTTGTTCGAGCGATTGCTCATCACCGATGTCCGCGAACACTCGGGCGAAGAACGCTGCTTTCGAGCCGCTTTTCGCCGGTATGAGAAGCCCGGCGCGAACCATCAAGGCGATAAGCCCGACCAGCTTTAAAAGGACGGTCTTGCCGCCTGTATTCGGGCCCGTGATGACCAGCGTTCGCTTGTCTCCGCCAAGCGCAATGCCGTTGGGAACAACAACTTCTGGCGATCGCTGCAAAACGAGGAGCGGATGGCGCGCTTCTTCTATCTCGAAAGTGAGATTCGGCGTCAATTCCGGACGCGTGCCGTTGTATTTGGTGGCAATGCGCGCTCGCGCGAATATGACATCGAGCTCGATCAGGGCATCATATGATGATTGAAGCTCAGATCGTCTTTTGCTTACGGTGTCCGTCAGCCTGGCGACAATTCTGGCGATTTCGTGCTCGACTTCCGCTTCTTTGATTCTTGCTTTGTTGGCAAGCTCGACAACCACCATGGGCTCGACGTATACCGTCATGCCGGAGGCTGAGCTGTCGTGGACGATGCCTTGAATCACATGGCGCTGGCTGGCGTTGACGGGCAAGACATAGCGTCCGTTTCTTTGCGTGAAAATCGGCTCCTGGAGCGCTTTTGATTTTGTCGGTGAATGGATGATGCGTGTCAGTTCTTCTTTTATGTTGGCGTCCAGGCGCCTAAGCTCTCGTTTCAAATTGGCAAGATGCGGGCTGGCTTCATCTTTTACCCGCGCTTCATCATCAATTGCCTCGGCGATGGCGTTGATTGCCTCATCCAGTGAATGCAGTCGAGGAAAATAGGAAACGAGCCGCGGAAAACTTTCTGCGCTGAGCAATGCCAGACTCTTTCGCACCTGCCTGGCGTGCACCATTGTTTTGCGCGCATCGTTCAAATCTTGGGGAGCAAGAACCGCCCCTGCTTTCAGTCTCTCAAGCGTTTCTTTGAGGTCGGGAAGCGATTCCAAAGACCAGCCGCTGCGCGCTTCTATAACAGCCAGTGCTTCCCGCGTTTCATCGAGCAAGATTTCTGCGATAGCTTGTTCTGCCACAGGCATGAGGGACAAGCAGAGCTCCTTGCCTGGCGCAGTTTCCGCTTCAATGGCCAAAAAGGTCCTCAGCTTGTCCCATTCGAGGGTGCGAAGCGCTCTCGATTCGACTTCCATTGGAGTTGAATTGGTGTCCAAGGCGGATCTCTCCTGCACGTAAGCGCCCTTGAGGCGCTCGCATTTGCTCGCATTTGAGGCCGCATGTTTACGCCGCGAACGAATTCGCGCCCCTGAAAACCGCTTTTGCCAGCGCTTTCAGTTCAAGTCAAGCGGAGCGGCTGTTTCTGGCGCTACAAGCGACTCGATGCCGAGATTTCCCATAAGCTTCTTCAGGCGAATCTTTTGCAGCTCATAACAGCGGTTGTTCCGCTTGTGGACGACTCCAATGCGCTCCAGTTGCTTGATGGCCTCCAAATGGTTCTCCGGGACTGAGTTTACATCGACAGAACCTTTCTCATTCAGCCATGAAATTGTGGGTGATAAGACGCCGAGCAGCTTCCGCATTGGTTGATCGTATACGGGCATTAGTAGATCTCCGATATCTTCAAGTTTTAATTTTAACACCTTGGCAATTTCTTTTCCCGCGTATATCGGCTTACTTTCACAATCGTTCTCGTTTCCAGGAGGATAGACTGATTGCCATGCTGATACCGTTTGAAGGCTTTGAGCCGAAATTCGAAAAGGATGTATTTATCGCTCCTTCGGCGATTTTGATCGGGCGCGTGTCGCTTCGGCGGGGAGCGAGCGTCTGGTTTAACAGCGTTCTGCGCGGCGATATCAATGCCATAGAAATAGGCGATCAGACCAACATTCAGGATGGTTGCCTGCTTCATGTCACGCATCGCCATCCTCTGATTGTCGGAAAGCGCGTCACCGTTGGTCACGGCGCCATATTGCATGGATGCAAAGTAGAGTCCGATTGTCTTATTGCCATGGGTGCCGTCGTTCTCGATCATGCTGTGATTGGACAAAACTCAATCGTGGCCGCTGGTTGTGTCGTTTCCCCGGGCAAGGAGATCCCGCCAAGAAGCCTTGTCATGGGCGTTCCGGGCAAGGTCGTTCGCGAGCTTACTGATGAAGATGTGGCTCAGATTGAGAAGGGATGGCAAAACTATTCAGAGTATTCACGCATTTATCAGTCGATGAATTTGGCAAGCCCTTGATGGTTGACAGCAGGGGAAGCAAAATTTGCTGTCATAAATTCTTCTAAAACTTAATTGCTTGCGAGCACGCGTCAATGCAGGGGTGGCGTTCGCTTCTTAAGAGGGAAGATCATTCATATAGACATATAGAGAAATCATCTACTTATTGAATTCAAAGATGTCCGAGCCGCAGGCACAAAAGCCCAAAAGGATCGACAAAGTCAGGTTTTGCACCGCTTTGATGCTTCTTGCCGTATTTGCCTGCATCGTCTGGATTGCCTCCGTCGGTCTGCCGGCAGCCGGTATGGACAGCCCCTGGATTAGAATTCCGCTTCTGGTCGGTGTCAGCACGGCCATTGTGCTGGCGCCTTTCAGCGCGCTGTTTGCAGGCGTATGGGCGGGATTGGGCCAATACTTGCTGGCGCGAGCCTTTGCGCATTATTATTTGCTTTTCGCCTCGCTTGCAAAATGCATAGTGCCTAGCGACCTTGGAATGAGCCGGCTGGCGGAAAACATGCTTGCCGTCTCCTATGTCTTTCAAGGCAGATTTTACGATGCGCGCGCGTTGCTCATGAGGTCGCTTGCCGCGGAAGACGATACCATCACCGATTCTGACTTTGTCTATAGTTTGCTTGCTCATGTCAATGTGTGCCTGGGATTGTCGAAAGAAGCCATAGATTGTCTCGAGAAAGCGCGCCGGCACTGCGAGAAGACGGCAGATGTTCTGCCCGAAGATGTTTATTATTGCGCGATAGCAGAGTTCTACTCCAATGCTGGAGCTCATCTTGCGGACCTCGATCGTTTAGATGAGGCCATCGATCTCCTCAAAAAGGCGCGACAGTATCGAACTCAGTACTGCGGCGAAGAGAGCCACGAGGTGGCGAAAACTTTGAACAATCTGGGCTATGCCTATTTCAAAGCCGGTAATTTCAAGGCATCGCGCGAAATTCTCGAGCGCGCCAAGGAGATCGCGGAAAAGACCCGGAGTGCGGGGGAATCTTTCTTCGGCAATATTCTCAACAATCTCGGTATGACCCTCCATGCGCTGGCAGACGATGGGGAAGCAGAGACATTGCTCCTCAAAGCGACTCAACTGCCTTCTGATGGTCCGGCTGAAGTGGGCTTTCGCACCTGTGCGCTTGGGCACTTCTACAGCGACAGACGCGAATACGGAAAGGCAGTGAGATATTATTCGCGTGCCATCAAGTGCTGGTCGAGACTGCAGGGTTACAGGCACCCGGAGTATTTGCTGTGCGTGGAGCGCTACAGAGACTCGCTGCTCGCGCTCAAGAAAACGGAGCAGGCGAAGCAGGTAGCGAAAGCTCTGCAATTATTGCGGGACGGGAAATTGGTGTCACCGCAAGCGATACCACTTGTAAGCTGAGATCGGCGTTTTATCCGGGCAATGATACTTCCTATGGTGACACCAGGTAGAGCTTGTTCAACGCTTCTTCAACCGGAAGTATCGTGAAACTGGAAAATCCGGCGGCGCGCGCAAGCTCTTCTGCGCCCCTCTCACCAATGGTGGTGCCGAGCCCCTCGCCGTCGTGCGCCAGGGAGACGGTAAGACAATGGTGAGGGCTGATCGCCGCATAGCATTTACCAACGATGTTGC
>DATNRC010000306.1:0-7300 GCA_036703705.1 Candidatus Obscuribacterales bacterium | reverse complement strand
GCCCAGCCAACGGTTCCGCCTCGACCGGGCATAGCCAGCAACAGGCTATGCCCCGCCGAGGCGGCTGGAGAGAGTGAGCCACCAACCCATACTTTTCTCGCCGGGAATCGGGGGATGAGTTTTTCAACAACCTGCTAGAACGAGATACGCTTTTGCGTATTTTCCTTGACCGTTTAGAATCGCCTCCGCTAAGCAAATAGCTTCGAAAGGGACTTTCTGCTCGGCCGTTCCAGATACTTGCTGCCACTTCAACTAAACCAAAAAGAGCTGGCGATCTGCGGATTCTGCAACGACGTCAATGAGGTGCTTCCCTCCACCAAATCGTGCACCCACGTGCTCTTGCACATAAGTTTCGTATCCACCACCTTGAAGCGCCGGAACGATCATCGCTTCAAGAATTCTGCCAGTTCCCGTATCTCGACTCTTCTTGATGGACTGTTCCATGAACTAGACTCTTTTGGTGGCGAGCACCTCTTGTACCTTTGAGCGGTTGCCAGTACAACTAATCATTCTCGGTGCAGTTATAAGCCTAGTGTGGAAACCAAGACTCTCATACAATTTCAAAATTCGGTCTGTCGCCTGATTTGATAGAATCACCGGACCCCTGTGTTTCGATAGCCAAACGGCAAGTCTTTCCTGATCTTCCCAACTGAAGCCCTCTTTTGCGTATTGTGTGAATTCAACATCGTAAGGAGGATCTGCATAGATTAAGTCAGATTTTTCCACTGTTACATTTTCAAAGTCACCAACGGTAAATTCCCATCGAGCAAATACGTCCCGGTACTCAAGGAAATCGGTCGCATAATTTATGGTGGCGTACTTTCCAAAGGGTACATTGAATTCGCCTTGGCGATTAAAACGACAGAGTCCGTTATAGCCTGTACGGTTGAGGTAATAAAAGATCTCCGCAACTTCACTTGAAGACTCAATTCCTTGACTAATCAAAACATTGAATCGCGTTCTGTATTTGTAATACATATCCTCGCGATTTTCCATTTCGATACGCCGTCTCAAGCCTCTTTTGAGCCACCGATAGAAATTGATTGCATGCGGGTTAATGTCATTGAGGAGTGCGCTGTATGGCAGCAATCCCAGAGCTACTGCCAAGCCACCACAGAAAGGTTCGACGAGTCGTCTCTTGCTATGCCGTTCCCATATTGATTTCAATTTGGGTACTAGCCAGCGTTTGCCGCCGGCCCATTTTAAAGGAGGCCTCAAACCAAGTCCATTGCTCAGAATTACGTTTGACCGGTGCCCTATTGCTGTTGCCACAACTCTTTCCCCTGAAAATCCTTCTATAAGCAATACGTATTTGTGGCAAAAAAGTTCAATTCACCAACAAGCCACAACCGGACACACAGGGCGCCAGTGTCATAAACAGTACTACGTTCTCAGTGCGAGGCAACGGTTTCGGCAAAAGTCACGCCACGTCTTTCTAGCAGCCGGCGAGTGGCAAAGTAATGGACTTCCCACACATCCGGACCATAACCCCCAGCAAAGACCATACTCAGGGGAATGCCGCGATCGGCAAAAGTGTCAATCACGAATTGGTCACGCTTTTTCATTGTATCCAAGCTGAGCTTGATGAATCTGGAGCCAGGGAGGACATCTTTTTCGTAGGGATCGCTTCCTGCTACAAATACCACCATATCCGGTGCAAAGCAAGAGAGGGCTTGCCTAACCGCCGCTTCTGTCTTCTCGAGATAAAAAGGCGAATCTGACTCGAGAATGCCCACATCGAGGTCGCTCTTTTGCTTTTCATCGGGCCAGCCTTCTTCCGAATGGACGGAAAGCGTAAAGACGTCGGCGTCGTCTTGGAATATGAGCGCCGTGCCGTCTCCCTGGTGGAAGTCCAGATCGACGACCATCGCTCTTTTGATGAGAGCCCGCTTTTTCAAAGAGCGAATGGCGATAGCGATGTCGTGAATGACGCAGTAGCCCCGGCCCCTGTTGGCAAAGGCATGGTGGTAGCCGCCACCGAGATTGGCTGCCAGCCCTGTTTCGAGACAGCGCTCGGCGGCCAGCAAAGTGCCACCGGATTTGAGGCTTATGTCCGAGAGCAAATCGGTGAGCGGTCGAACGGCGCGCTCAGGAAAGTACTCGTGGGCTTTGAACTCGAAAATCTCCAGCCACGTCTCAATCTGCTTCAAGCTCTCCAAATACTCGGGCGTGTGCACGAGCAGCATATCTTCGCGGCTGAGGGGTTTCGGTTCGTCAAAAGGCACCGATTTCCCGAGCTCTTCGGTAAGC
Organism: Candidatus Obscuribacterales bacterium; assembly: GCA_036703705.1. GTDB lineage: Bacteria > Cyanobacteriota > Vampirovibrionia > Obscuribacterales > Obscuribacteraceae > DATNRC01. The sequence continues at coordinate 5,050 of DATNRC010000306.1, read as the reverse complement.
TTCTTGAGAACCAGCTCTCCGCGATCGAGCGCAAAAGGTTTGTCGACGCCAAACTCGGAGAGCCTGGTGTTGTAGCTTCTGGAGAAAACTAAAGTGTTAACCATATCTCTGCCAAGTATAACAAGATGCGCTAACAGCTTATTGTCAAGTATAACAAGATGCGCTAACAGCTTATTGTCAAGATAAGCGAGGCGCGTAAACGCTTAAGCATCAAGCATTCATATCTTAGCTTTCAATTAAGCTGTCTTATCTCTTTAGTGTTGAAGTCTGTGACCCGTGTTTTTTAGAGTCAACTACCTCCTGATTTACTTTCTCTTCGTTTCGTCGATACCCATCCGGTAGAAACTCATCACTTACGCACTCTCAAGGTTGGACGCGCTCTGAGCGCATCCACAGATGCTTGTGGCGCCGATGGCGTGGAGACCTCCATGCTTGCGATAACGGCTAGCAAAGCTCTGAAGTGCTTGCCAACTTTAGGAGAAAGACCTATGACCCTAGGCTCACTAGTGCTGGGGCTCTGCCTGCTGTTCGTCTTCCTGCTGGTCAACGGGCTCTTTGTGGCATTCGAGTATGCCGTCGTCTCCTTGAGGCGAAGCCGCGTTGAAGAGCTTGTGAAGCACGGGCATGTCGGTGCGAAACGTGTGCAGGCGTTGCAGAAACAGATGGACCGCACCATTGCAGGTTCGCAGCTGGGCATTACATTGGCCAGCCTGGCGATCGGATGGCTTGGTGACCACTCGATTCTGCCGCTCATAAAACACATCTTTTCGTGGCTTCCGGCTGTGGCCAGCGCTCAGCTGCCAGCTGGAGTCGGAGTCGCCCTGTCGTTCATCGTCCTGAGCATGTTGCATGTGATTATCGGTGAGAACGTGCCCAAGCGGCTCGGGTTGCAGATGCCTGAAACAGTGGCTTTCTGGCTCGTCGTGCCCTTCCGTCTCTTCACGATAATCACAGCACCGCTTGTATTCGTCATGAACTTCTTTGCCAAAACGATCCTCCACCTGCTGGGCGCCGCTAAAGTGTCGCGCGAAGAAGAGGGGAAGCTGCCCAGCAATGAAGAGTTTCAAATCCTCTTCGAGGAGGCTGTCAAAGCCGGAACGCTGGGCAAGCAGGAGTCTGACCTTCTGAAGCGAGCGTTGGATTTGAAAGCGCTTACGGTTCGTGAGGTGATGATTCCTCGCACGCGCATGGATTCGGTTGAGGACGGAGTCTCGCTTCTCGAGTTGCTGGGCATCGTCGTGAAGACACGCCACAGCAAGCTGCCGGTCTTTCGCGGTACCCGCGACAATGTGATAGGCATTCTCAACACACGCGATGTTTTCGACGTGCTCCTCGCCCACATGAAGTCACATGAGCAGGCGCAAGCTGCTGCCGGCAAGACGTCTGGGGCAAGCACGCTGCCCGCGAAAGACAAGCCGTTCAAGCTTCATGAGCACATTCGCCAAGCCTACTTCGTTCCTGAAACTATGCTCGCTTCTACTCTTCTTGAAGAGCTGAAGAAACGAAAGATTCAGATGGCGATTGTGCTTGACGAATTCGGCTCCACCGTAGGACTTGTGACGCAGGAAGACCTGATCGAGCAACTCGTGGGTGATATTCACGACGAGTATGATCTGCCCGCTACAGGGATTGAGAAAGTGTCCGAGGATGTTTTCCACGTCTCAGGCGAGCTTACCCTCTTTGAGTTCAACAAATCCTTCCAGACCAGCCTCAGCTGCGAGACCCACTGCGTCACTATCGCCGGCTGGGTGATCGAAGCACTCGATCACCAGCCCGAACATGGTGAAAGCATCGAGCTTAACGGCTTCCGATTCACCGTGCTCGAAATGCGGGGACGTGCCATCTCGAAGCTGGAGGCGAAGCGCCTGCCGGCAGAAAGCGTGGGCGCTCCGGAAGCTCAGACAACGCAGGTGGAAGTACCGCCGCCAGCGCCGACCCCGGGCGCCGGCGAGTAAAGACCTGCTTTTCCGCGAGGGCCTTTTGCCGCCACCGAAAGCGGTGGCAGCGGCTGCGTGGCGAGTCCGATGAAGGGCCGCCGGGCAGCCGCCTTTGGCAAAGGGCTTTCCGTCCGGGAGACATGTATGTTCGAACCTATTGCAGTTGCATTCATAACGTTCGCGGTGCTTTGCGCCTGCTTGCTGTTCGGAGTGCTCGTCTTCTTGGGCTACCGCTCGTGGAAAGATGAGACACCGCACGGCTTCATCATCAAACCGTACATTCAGCTTGGTCTCAACCCGCAGAAAGGGGAGCGGAGAAGCCTGGAAATTCTCTGGCACGACGTCGGCGCTGCCGACGAGTGGTTTGTGCATATCCACAAGCCGGCATCCGGCCGCTCGCACATTCTGCACCCCACTGTTCGTGTCATCGATATTCCGGACGCCAATCCGCCCATCCACCCTCACCATCAGTTCCGCGTCGAGGTGACCGATCTTGCTCCCGGCGAGGAGTTCGAGTACCGAATTCACCGTCAGGGAGCGATTGTATTCACCGGCACGGCCCGGGCTCCCAAAGGCAGGGGCAGCAATATCCGCTTTGCTGTCCTTGGCGACATCGCCAAATGGGGCAAGGACGAAAGGCGCATTGCTTCCCGTATTTACGGGGACAAGCCGGACTTCGTTGCTGTCGTTGGCGATGCCGTGTACCTCAACGGGCGTCTCAATGAGTACCTGTCGCTCTTCTTCCCGGTGTACAACGCGGAAGTGCACGGACCGGCGTCTGGAGCTCCGCTCATGCGGTCGACGCTCATGGTTTTTGCTCCCGGCAATCACTGCCTGGGCAGACCGGAGCCGCGCATTGAGCCGAACTTCGATGAGTTTGCTGATTTGTTCGGTTACTTCATGCTCTGGTCGCAGCCGCTCAACGGCCCGACGGCTGAGGCGGCCTGGCGCAGTTATACTGCGCTTAAAGGTGCGAACAGTCGCATCAAAGCCATGCGTGTCGCGGCAGGCAGCCGTTTTCCGCGCATGCTGAGCTTCTCTTTCGATTACGGTGATTCGCACTGGGTGATTGTCGACTCCAATCTGTACATGGACTGGAACGACAAAGAGCTCAGAGACTGGCTGGAGAAGGACCTGGCGGCAGCGAAGGAGGCGACGTGGAAATTCGTCATGTTCCATCACTCCGCTTTCCACAGCAACAGGCATCACCAGGACGGCGTGCGCATGCGGCTCGTGGCTGACATCTTCGAGCGCCACGGTGTGGACGTCGTTTTTGCCGGGCACGTGCATGCTTACGAGCGCACGCGCCCGCTCAAGTTCAAAGTCAAACCGTATTCGCGAGGGCGGTTGATGAACGCTTTCGGCCACGTCCAGGGCGAGTTTACGCTGGACATGGAATTTGACGGCGTGACCAAGACGACGCCTGACGGTGTCATCTACATCCTCACCGGTGCGGGAGGGGCGCCTCTGCATGGTGACACGCAGGGCAAGCTGAAGCCTCGCACCGTGCTTGCGGTGAGCGATCGCCACTCGTACACGCTCTGCGATGTGGAAGGGCGAAAGCTCACTGTGCGTCAGTTGGGTTCCGACGGCGAAGAAATCGATCGCTTCACCATTACCAAATAGCGACGTTCGGCGCAGCGCACCTCCGTTACCGAATGGCGACGTTCGGCGCAGCGCAATCATCACGCAAATGTTCGTCCTCGTGCCTGAGGGTGTGGGTCAGCCCAGAGCAAACTCTCTGAGCCGACCCATGCCCTCAGGCACACTTCCTTCTGATGTTGCTTTTCTTGCTGCCCCCAAAGAACAAGAAACCCCAGCCTTGGTTGATAAAAATTGGGAATCGAGGCAAGGTGGACTATGACAAAAGGAAAGACTGAAAAGGTCGTTCTTACTGCGGATACTGCAAACGCGATTTACGAGGCTGCGCTTCAGCCTAAGCGCAGCGCTCTGATGCGGGTGCTCTCAGCTGTTTGGCTTGTCGTCGGGGTTGGCGGACTGGTGTGGTTTGCGTGGTCCGAGCCTTTCAGCGGCTGGCTTTTCGAGAAGCTGGCTGCGGCAGGCGTCGCCGGCTGGATCATCTCCTATGTCCTTCAGCCGCTCGTGATGGCGGTTCGTGCCGTCATTGCTGTGGAATCGATTGGCTATGCCTATCATCGATTCTTCCAGCACGTCGGATTCTTCACTCGCCGGGCCCAGGTGTTCCGCCGCAACCAGCGGTTCCACTGGATCCACCACATGATTATCTATCCCATTGGCCGCCTCTATAAGCACGGCAAGAAGTACGTGCCGTCGGAGAAGGGCGTGGGATTGAGCTGGGTGGTTCCGGGGCTTCTGGCCGCGGGGTTGTTCCTCTTCACGCACGGCTTCAACGTGGCCAGCTTCGCGTTCATCTTCGCTCTCTGGGCGTATGCCAAACTGATTGTCGATGAGACGCATGCGCGTTTCCACTTCGACAATCACTCGTGGGTGAACAAGCCTTACTTCAACTGGCTGGAGGAGATCCACCTCCTGCACCACTGGGATCAGCGCACGAACTTCACCATCGTGCACCCGCTGATGGACCAGCTGTTCGGGACCTACCTCGATCCGAAGAAGCACCGCAAGGAGCTTGAAATTTGCCTCGAGGACAAGGACCTGACGGTGTCGGATCTGATCAACTACCGCTACCTGCTCGTCGAAGCCTCACCGGCTGAGTATGCGGCATACATCTCCGCTGCTAAGCGATTCCCGAAGTCGCTGACGAAGGCGAAGAAGCTCGTCGAACTCCTTGATGCGCGCGTCGCCTCGCATCCTGAGGATGCGCAGGCTGCCGATCTGCACAGCAAAGCGCTCGCGCTTGTGACGGCTGTCGGTAAGGCGTCCGAGGCCGCCTGATTGTGCAGTCGCCGCCTATTCCGGGCGTCGCACTGATTAGAACGATCATCTCGAGGGGAGACTCGGTGGCGCTCGACTTCACCGAGTCTTCCTTCTTCTTTGGCTCTGAACTATTAATGCATATAGTGACAACCCTGCCTTTTGGCATGTCATGAGCGAAGATACCCGTGGGATCGGCGTTTTGATGATTGGAGGTCGGCTGGTTGGGGAGTATTCATGCGTGTTTGAGGCATGCA
>DATNRC010000305.1:0-2696 GCA_036703705.1 Candidatus Obscuribacterales bacterium | reverse complement strand
ACAGCGGAGTTGACCACCCACGTCGAACCGAACAAAAGCGCCATATGGACAACGCTCTTCGTTTCCAGAAGCATGAAAGCGGCGCCCAGGAAAAACATCTGCCCGTTGATTTTCGGTTTCCTTTCAGGAGAAAAGAGGAAGAGCAAAAGAAGCGACAGTCCTGCCATGACAGCCATGCCGCGAATGTTGAAGTCCGGTATGAGGCGATTTTTCAGATAGAGAAACGGCCAACTGTCGCTGGGCAATTCGGAGCCGCTTGGAAGCTCCGGAATCTTTACTTGTTGCACTCGCGTCCAGCCTTTGTCGTTTGCGCCGGTAGAGAGAGCTGGAGCCTTCTCGCCAAAGCCGTCTACGGTCTTGTTGAAGCTGGGATCGTCGTTGAGCCAGAAAAACTGGCCTTCTTTGAACTTCCTGTGAATGGCATCCAGGGCTGAAGAGGGGCCGTTGCTTACGAGAACAAAAGTAACCGTTTCCTTGTCGAATTCGTTTGAAGGAGGGCTCTTAGGATCGGAAAGGGTGAGGAGCAGCGGCTCGTTGCCGAAGACCTCTTTTGCCATTGCGGCAAGCCGTGCGGCAATCCAATCCTGCCTGTAATAGTTGTACATGACAAAGATACCGCCCGGCTTGAGCCGCTCTTTGATCGACTCGAGCGCCTGTTTGGTAAAGAGATAGCTCTCCAGGCGCAAATTGGAAAAGCCCGAATGCAATACGAGCGAGTCCACAAGCGCATACACAGCCAGGTCGTATTGTTTTGCGCAACGGCGCACGAAGTTGCGACCATCATCGAGATGCAAGCTGACACGCGGATCTGCGAATGGCTTGTCGGGGTGGGCGCGCCGGCCCAATTGCGCAATTACCGGATCGATCTCCACGGCATCGACGTGTGCCGCCTCATGGTCGAGCGCTGAGGCTACGTCATTGCCGGAGCCGGCGCCGATGATGAGAACGTCGCGAAATGGGCTGGAGACGCCCTCAACACTGCTTTTGAGCAAATAGGGCAGGGCATAAAACGAGAAGGAATGAACGACTTCGTGCATTTCCTGATGCGAGAGATTGTTCGTGAAAATGTCTTTGCGCTTGGGCAGGTAGACAATCTGATAGTAAGGCGACCAGTACACTTCAATCGCCGGATTATGGAAGTTGGCGAAGGCCATGAGCAAGAGAATGGGCAGCAAACAGATGACCTGCAGCGGTTTGAAGCGATTTATCCAGTAGAAGCACGGCAGAAGGCAGGCTGAAAACCAGATGAGCGGCGGCAGATGGAAGTATGAGGTGAGAACAAACAACAATATGCCGAAGAGGCTCCCGGCAATGTTGGCTGTGTAGCCGAGCACAGGATTGGCGATGGCATTGAAAGCGCGCCCCATCACCTGCCCCGGGCCGATAAAGGTGAGCGCAATGAGGACAAAGTAAGCCCCACCTATAAGCTCGATCGGGATGACGAAATCAGCGATGCTTCGATCTCTGTGTTCCGCTCCGAAGAAGACAAACTGCGGCGAGCGTTGATTGCCTACATCGATGAAGAAATGCGGATCGAAAACATAAGCCACACTCAGGCCCAGCGTTGCCAGGCAGGTAAGAAGCAGCAACGGAATCGTCCAATTCATGTAGTTTTGCTTCCTGTGAGCGCCGAGGCAGCCAAGAGACATGCCGAGGAAGCAGGCAAGCAAAATGATGTTGGTGAAAAAGGTCAAGAACATCACCGTGCTGCCGAAGAAGCGAATGGCAGCGAGCTCCATATAGAGGAGCACGGCGCTGACGACGAAAAGCTCTAGATAAGTTTTCCGGTCCACGCGCTAATTTCTGCTCAGAGATGCGCTCTGGCTGCCAGTCTGGACTTCATTGATGACGCCGATGAGATGGCGTGTCTGCTCTTCCAGTATCTGTTTGTTGACGGCGCCAACTGTCAAGCGCAAAACCGGCTCCGTCTGCGATCCGCGAACAGCAAACCACCATTGCGGGTAATTGACGGACAAACCGTCAATATGCTCCTTGGCACCATCAGTGATGGCCTCATCGAGGTGGCGCAACACGTCTTCTATGGCATTGACGCGCAGGTTGATCTCGCCGCTTGTCGAGTATTTGGAGAGAGGCTCAAGCAGCTTGGACAATGGTTTTTCCGCCCGGGCTACCAGGTTGATCACTTCAATCATGGTCCTCAGAGCATTGTCCGTGTCGAACATGTCTCCGTAATAGTAGTGACCGGACAGCTCACCAGCAAACACCGCCGAGTGCTCCTGCATGTTCGTTTTGATGAACATGGTACCGACTCCGGTGCGGATCGCCTTGCCGCCGCACGACTCGATAAACTCCGGAATGGCGCGGCTGGAGCGCAAATCGTAAACAACCGTGCCGCCGCCGTTGCGCTCGATCAGGCTGCCGCCGACAAGACCGATCATCAAATCCGTCTCCACCATGTTGCCGCTTTCGTCGACAAATATGGAGCGATCGGCATCGCCATCAAATGCGACGCCGAAATCACAACCCTCTTCGAGCACTACTTGCCTCAATTGATTCAGTGCGCCGTCATCGAGCGGATTGGGCGAGCGCATGGGGAAGCGCCCGTCGGCGTTGCAGGCAATGGGGAAGAATTCAACATGGGAGATGCGCTCGATGAGAAGAGCGATCTCCGGCGCCGCAGCACCGTGCCCGACGTCAATCGCCACTTTCAGTTTGCGTTGGACAGCAAACAATCC
>DATNRC010000304.1:0-14167 GCA_036703705.1 Candidatus Obscuribacterales bacterium | reverse complement strand
ATCCAGCCCGCCGCGAATCCAAGCCCTATGCAGACAGCCGCCGTTCGCACAAGCAGCATCGGCGTCTGTGACGTAAGCCCGTCCTTGACCGAATCGACACAGGCCCGGCAGCGGAAGCCGACAGGGCACTGGACAAGACATCGGCTGCAAATGACTGCGGCGCAGTCGATGCAGGTAAGTCTTGAATCTTCATGAGCACATTTACCGGCCAATTTTTCTCAGTATTCCTATAGGGTGAACAACTAGGGTGAACAACTAGGGTGAACAACTCGGGTGAACAACTCGGGTGAACAACTCAAATTGTACCGGTTCAATCGAAGAATTGCACAATTAAATGGCGGCGATCCAGGCTTCAGCAACAATTGCAGGCAGGCACGCAGTCTTGAAAATGATGTGTCATTTTTTCATCCCTCCGTGCTCGCGTCATAGACGTAAGGACCGCTATATAGTTTTCGAACCGACGCGATTTCTCGTAACGAAGATGCACAATCGGGAACTCAACTCAGGCTGTCTTGAACAGGACATTGGTTGGTTGCGAGCGTTGGTGATACTATATTTTCAGTCGGTGCTAGTGTTGGATGTCTGGTGTCTGGACTAGAAACAGACTGGGGGCGAAGGCAACCGACAAACACTCACTTTCTCCCACGCGGACGCCGCGAGTTTCTGGCAGCCCACGTCAATGAGGAGCAGCGTTCGACAAAAGAGAAACACACGGGATCAGGCGCAGGAGCAGTTCACAACATTGGTAAAAAAGCGGCTCAACCCTAAAGCTCTGGCAAGGCACACAAGGCGGTTCTTGCGCTTCTTTCCCAAAGCATTTCGAGATCAGCGATATCTCGATTGGGAGCATGATTACAAATGGGAATCACATAAACTTTGGAACCAATTGCTGCATGAAGATGAGTTTAAAAAGCTGTTGCGCCAACGTGAGTATATAGAGATTGCTCAACGTGCATTGCGTGTCGAGCAAAGGACTGTTCCGCCATTCCTCTTTTCTTTTGAGAAAATGGCCCTTAGAGATGCCCTTCGCACCATCGATGGTGCGGAACCATTTTCCGAAGCGCTTTTCAATCTGCTGCACGGCAAAGATGATTTACGCAGCAGATTCATTGAATGGATTGTTGCATTTGGTGAGTTGCCGCAAAAGAAATCAAGAGTTCTGTCATGGCCCAATTTGACTTTCTTTCCTTTCATCGCGCAGCCAACAAAACATATAATTCTCAAGCCTTCTGCGATGAGAGTGGCAGCAGCTGAATTGGAGTACGATTTCGAATATTCTTCAAAGCCATCGTTCATGACTTACCAGAGCTTGCTTGACCTCGCCCATCTCGTCCGCGAGGGTATCGCAGATCTCAAACCGCGAAATTACCATGACTTGCAAACCTTTCTATACGTAATCGGTTCGAGAGAATATGAACAACTCGAGGAGGAGCTGCTGTAATGGAATCTTCGAGTGGTGTCAGCGCAACTGCGATACTTTGTATTTGATTAGTGACACCAGATCCGGGAAAGCTTGAGTGAGCTGATCGGCGCGAGACAGTCGCCAAGCCGTGTTTCGCGAACCATAGATAGCGGCGAACAATTCTGCAAAACTTTCCGATGGTCCGCCGCTGCCCTGAGTGTACTATCTCAACTGCTCGAACGAATATGTGTCAAACCATCCAGCTAAGTATTATATTCACTGCCGAGTGTTTAGGGCAGGCGTCCGCCTGGCTCGTCAAGGTCACGATTAAATGGATGGAGCGTTCGCCAGCCGCGGGCGTCCTCGTTCGATGCCTTCCTCGACGCCTCGGATGGGCAAAAACTGACCCTCGTCGGGCTGATAGCTGAATACTTCGCCGGTCTGAATCTTATACGTCCAGGCGTGAAGCTTGATCTGGCCGCGCGACAATCGCGACGCTACGGACGGATGCGTGCGCAGATTCTCAATCTGGACAAGAACATTTTCTTGAATGGCAGCGCTAAGCAATGCATCTCCTGACAGATGCGAATAGTTTTCTTTGGCAATGCGCCGTGTTGCCTCAGCGTGGCTTAACCATGCTGTTACAGCCGGCATATCTTTAAGCTTCTCCGGATTTAGCAACCCGCCGATTGCCCCGCATAAAGAGTGTCCGCAAACTATGATGTCCTTAATTCCCAATCCGACTACGGCAAATTCGATGGTGGCGCCTTCGCCACCATTGGCGGCTCCGTAAGGCGGAATAATGTTTCCCGCATTGCGCAAAATGAATAGATCGCCAGGGCTCGTTTGTGTGATCAAATTCGGATTTATGCGTGAATCCGAGCACGTGATAAAAAGCGCATCCGGTGCTTGTCCTTGAGACAAACGTTCGAATAATTCCTTATGTGACAGAAAAATCTGGGATTGGAATTGGTGCAGACCAGTTATGAGCTTTTGCAAGCGAATTACCTCACAAGAAAAGGGGCTCGTTTATTTTTTAGCTGTAAGCCTGGGAATCGAGTATACCTGTTCACAAGCGCGCATGCCGATTGGTCCTCTCAAAACATGCGCAATGTGGCTGTATCCTTTTTTAATGAGCCAATCATCACTTTGAATCTTTTGCACTGCATCATGCCTGCTCACTATCTCACCCTTCTCGATGAGGGTTTCAAGCAGACGAAGGATCATCTCTAAGCTTCGCTCTTCAAAATCCATACATACACCCGCAAATCGTTCGGTGGAGAGAGCTTGTATGAAAAACGTCTCTATTTTAACTGATTGGTAAGCCGACACGGTTGCCAAGCCCTCGCAAAATCAAACCGCGTGCGAGTCAGCCTCAACTTTGGCGACGTTCGTGTAATGTACAATGTTTCCTCTTGACGGACATTCGATTGATGAGATTTTGATCGAGGCGCGCATTTTCACCTTTTATCAAATGAGGTCACGATGAACGCGCCCCACGCTGCTGCAGATGTCAGCACTCACGTCTCGTTTAATGAAGCATTCAGGACCTGGTTCAAGATAGGCATTATGAGCTTCGGCGGACCGGCCGGACAAATCGCTCTCATGCACCGTTTGTTGGTTGAGGAAAAAAAATGGATAAGCGAAGAGCGCTTTTTGCACGCTCTAAACTATTGCATGCTCTTGCCGGGCCCGGAGGCGCAACAGCTCGCCGTATACATCGGCTGGCTTCTGCACAGGACTGCAGGAGGTATCGTCGCAGGCACGCTTTTCGTCGTGCCCGGCGCGCTGGTTATTCTGTCACTGAGCGCGTTGTATGCCAAGTATTCTACACTTCCGGCAGTTCAATCGTTGTTCTTCGGAGTAAAGGCCGCAGTCCTTGTCGTGGTAATTGAGGCCGTTTTGCGTATCGGCAAACGCGCTTTGAAAAGCCCAGCTCTCTACGCACTGGCCACCGCTTCTTTTATCGCCATATTCTTTCTCGACATACCATTTCCGCTCATCATAGTGCTTGCTGCCGCGATTGGAATGTTGCGCGATAAGCTCACCCAACAGCAAGACGGTTCCAGCACCGCTTCTGGTGCTGCCCAGTGCGAAAGCTCTTATGTCGTCGATACGATGCATGATGACCATCATACGCACACATCTGCCGGAAGATTTCTAAGTGTTCTTTCCATCGGCCTTGTCCTTTGGTTTGGACCGCTTATATTCCTGGTGCTGAAAGACGGAGCAAATAAGCTCTTTATTGAAGAAGGGCTTTTCTTCAGCAAATTGGCCGTCGTCACATTCGGCGGAGCATACGCAGTGCTTTCATACGTGGCACAGGAGGCAGTGCGGCATTATGCGTGGGTGACGCCGGGGCAAATGATGGACGGCCTTGGTCTGGCAGAAACGACACCAGGGCCTCTTATTCTGGTCGTTCAGTATGTCGCTTTTATGGGAGCCTATAAGAATCCCGGACAGATGGAGCCCATGCTGGCGGGAGTTCTTGGATCTTTACTCACTCTATGGGTGACTTTCGTGCCTTGCTTCCTCTGGATCTTTCTTGGTGCGCCATACATCGAAAAGTTGCGCAATTACACCTATGTGAGCGCGGCACTGACAGGAATTACAGCTGCGGTTGTAGGAGTAATCCTCAATCTTGCAGTATGGTTTGCCCTTCACGTAAGCTTCGGCGAAGTGCACGAAGTTTCTTTTTCCATAGCAAAGATCTCACTGCCGGAATGGAGCACTTTGAAGATCGATTCGGTCTTGCTGAGTATTGGAGCTGCATGCGCAATGCTGCGTTTCAAGGTGGGAATGATTCCGGTGCTCATTGCCTGCGGTCTTCTGGGAGTCGTCTGGAAGTCGCTTCTATGATTTATTCTCAGGGCAAGGAGCGACGATACCAAAAGTTCACAAATTCCCCTTAAGGCACTAATCGTCCTAACTCCGGTCCAGGGCAATCATCGGCAACACTACCTGACGTACGCCGACGACAGCGCCCGGCATCCGAATCGAATCGACGTGCACGAGCTCAACCCGGACGGCTCAAGGAGCAGCAAGATCGCATCAACTTACGATCACCTGACCAGAATGGTGCAATCAGATAATCCTTCGGCAATCGATGACAAGGCAACGCGAGTCATGCTGGCGGAGACATTCCTCTACCATGCGTGGGAACCGGAATCCGTGAATCAGCAAGGATGGGGATCTTGCTGGGTGCAATCGGGATATGTGCCGTGCGGGCTGGGTAAACACCCTGACGAAATGGCAAAAGTGCTGAGCGATGTCAGCACGACGGGATCATACACCGACAAAAAAGGCAATACATATACATTCACACGCAACGAGCTTGGCATTCACGATCGCAGAGACGGCGCCGGCTGGAGCATCAGCAATGCCACCGCCGACCATTCGCAGCCCAGTCCCGTTGCGCACAGGCTGGACCGTACTTTATCGGAGATGGATCGAGGCTCCGGATACCGCAATTCCGGCAATTGGCAGCGCATCAGATTTGGTGGCGGCGGTCAGCGCGAAATCATGCGCCGAGTGACAGGCGACGAGATGCTCTATCTGAACAGCGGATTTCCACGAAACCGACAGGAAAGACTAAAACTGCTCCAGGCAACTGGAGCTCAGAGAGATGGAGGACCCAATCACGTTGCCACAGTAGCACTGCGCAAGATTGGCGACGCCTGGGCGCTTGTTCGTTGAGATCAATACGACGGACGAGACCACGTTGTCGGCGTCATAAGAGACCTCAATCGCTGGCTAGAGTCCGGGGAAACTGCACTCATCAGCCGCAGATTCGATCCATCATTCAATACGCAATACAATATTGCCGACGCCGTGAAACCAAGCGACTTTAGACCTAACAACGATCACAGATTTAGAGATCCTGACAACAACAATCCACGCCCCCGACCTATCCTCGCATTTTTCCGCCGGCGACGGTAACGGCGTGAACAATCCCGAGCGCCAAGCCGAGCATTTCCCGTTCTTTCACAAAGGCCCGATATACTTGTGTTAGAACCATGGTGCCCGCATGCGTTATCAGTTAGTAATCGGTGACCTTGCCGAGAAACGTCCCAGGTCTTTCTCTAACCTCATCTTCGTCGTTGCTCACGCGTTGATCATGGTGCTGTGCCGCCATGGCACGGCACAAGCCGCGGAGCCAAAACCACTGAAAGTCACAAGAGAAATTCGCGCACTTAGTGGCAGTCTGGACAAGATGGCGGTATTCAACAGCAATAGCCCGGAATTAGTAACGCGCGAAGGGATTTTGCTTTCGACTTTTCCAGGGGACCGCGGTGCAAGTCATCTCGACTATGCGTTTGACGGCCGCTTTGACGTCTTTTCTCATCATGTTGCAAGTTCAGCCGGCAGCGGCAGAAAGGAAGATTTATATCTCGGACTCATCGTCGGCAATACCAGCACACGACCAGTGCAAGTATCAGTTAAAAACGCTGCGTCCTACCTCACTCTCCCTGACGCTCCTTTTATTGCTCTTAGCCCCCTGATTGCAAACGACGACGGAAGAGTATTTGCCGGCCCCGGCGATCGTGTCACTTTGGATCTTCTGAGAGAAAGACAAGGAAGCAAATGGAAGAAAACTGTCGAAGTATTGCCGGGGGAGAGAATCATCCTGCACAAATTTGCCATTCCTACTTCAAAAGTGAAACCACATCTGAATGGAAGAACTTACATTTCCCAGCTTCAATCCAGCGGACCCGTGCGGCTTGCACTCGTTGCCGGCTTTGCCCGTCCAAAACGCCGTATAGCGCGTTTTTTCGCAATCTTTGCCCCCCTGCCTTTGATAACCAGAGGAAAGTATAGAGCCCCCGACAAGGAGGACCTCTTGGAGATTTTCGATCAAGGTCGCCTCATCGAGCCGCGTGATCGTCCACCGACATCTCCGGAGGACAAGGGACCAATTAGGTATGGCCGTGTCAGCGGCGTCTCCATCGGTTCAACATGGACGGCAACTCTGGCGGACCTCGATAGTCAGTATTTGTCTTTGCCGCCACCCGGCAAGACGATATCGTATGTAGTTGCATCGCTTAAGGGAGCTACGTTCGGAACAGGACAGGATCAAAGCGCACCACTGGCTGTGAGATACAAAGATACCGCTTATCAGGCAAATGGAAATTACGGAGTCAAGTACGATTTGACCATTCCGGTGAAAAATGTTTCCGACCGCAATCTGATGCTGAACCTTTCCCTGGAGACGCCTGTAAAATCCGACACCAAATCTGATACTGTTACCTTTTACGAACCGCCATTGAGACAGATATTCTTCCGCGGGACGATCAAGATTTCTCTCTTGTCAGAGAGCGATGTCAAAGTGAGATACGTCCATATCGTGCAACGTCGTGGCGAGATGGGGGAGCCGTTCTTCAATCTGCCTGTAGCCGCGGGAAAGGAGCAAACCGTGCGCGTTGAGTTCTTCTACCCTCCTGATTGCACACCGCCGCATCTTTTGACTCTGTCGACTGCTCCTATGTAAATTCACCGCCCGACACGGAACCGTATCGGGGCCTATTTCGACAACCGAGCCCTTTGGCTGATGGAAGAAAATTGATAAGATTAAGCGCTCACCGGAGGTTTGGACCATTGACTTCCGTAAGAAGCGCGCTACTCAAAACATGCACCCTATTGCTTTCAAGCTGGTCGATGGCAGCAGCTCCAGCTCTTGCCGTCGAAAACGACTTGCAACTGTGGACTCCAGTCACTCTCGACATCCCCTTTCACAGGAAAGTGCGCGGCTACTGTGAAGTGAATCCGCGCATTGGAGACGGTATCTCAAATATAAGTCAGTTAATCGTCAGACCGGCCATGGAGCTAAGGATTAACGAGGACTTTTCCTTGTTTACGGGTTATGCCTGGATAACCACCTACAACAACGGTGAAGTGCTCCACGAAAACCGCATCTGGGAGCAGATTCTGTTGGACAAAGATATAAAGCGTTTGTCCATCATCAACAGGACAAGGCTTGAGCAGCGTTTTTTTTCTGATTTATCGGGAACCGGCAACCGTCTGAGACATATGGTGAAGTTGAATTACGGGCTTATCAAGCGCCTCTATTTGACTGCATCCAATGAGCTTTTCATTAACCTGAATTCTGTGAAAGACGGACCACAAGCAGGAGTTGATCAGAACCGACTGTTTGTCGGATTGGGGCTCAAGACAATAAAGCAAAGTCGAGTCGAGGCCGGCTATCAATATCAATACGTCAATAGATCAGATCCCTTTGACGATCAGGCAAACCACGCCATTCTCATCCAAACCTTCATCGGGTTGAGAGACTAATCTCAGGCTGGTAGTTCTTTGCCCTCAGTCGTCCGTGGATTTTTGGCTTTGCGATTGGCTCGAGCGGGAATGCGCCATTTCAACATACTTCTCGCGCATTGCTTCCAACTCATCCTGCGACATGTCCTCGATGTCGATGATGTCGTTTGTCGCTTCTCGGATGACACGAATTATCTCGTCCAATTTGATTTGCACGGCTGAGCTTTCGCGATTTTGCGTGTTCTGGATGAGAAAGACCATGAGGAATGTGACAATTGTTGTGCCGGTGTTAATGACCAGTTGCCACGTATCATTGAAGTTGAAAATGGGCCCGGTAATGGCCCAAATCGCAATAACAAACAATGCGCAAATGAAAGTACTTCCGTGCCCAGCACCGATGGACGCTCGTTTTGCTAAACGGTCGAATACGTGAGTCTTTTTGTTTGCTGTTTTTTTGGTTGGAGTTTGTCCCATGATTTATTCCAATCGCCAGTGAAATCACCTCGCCTGCATCCAAGTTCATCATTAAGAGATTAATGCCGGCTCAAATAGCGACAGAAAATCTCTGTCCAAGTTCCGGGTTGTCAGCTGTCAAATCCAGGCGTCGGTACTCCGAAGAGCAGGAGCGCGTCTACCGAAGATGCGGGGCAGAAGAACGTGCGGCAATGAACTGTTGAAACCTTTCCTTCAAATTTCCGCGCTCATCATGATCGACAGCCATAAAAGGTTTGATTCGGCGTTCAACGCACACGCTGTGTGAATAGTGGAGAGGCTGCCCATCCGTGTCAAAATCAGTGACTGTGTAATCAGCTTTGATGATGCCGTCGTTCAACGGCGAATATGTAATCACGGTTCTTTCGTAGAAAGTGTCCAATAGCCTGCGAGTTGTTTTGCACCATCGCCTGACTGTTCCCACGGTCCTGATTTTGACCTGATTTTGATCACAGCTCAAAAGTGACAGCTGTTCTATGGTTTGACTCTCTACATATGTTTCCGTCTCAGTGTTGCGCACGTAAGGGGTGGCGCCATAATGCCAGATCTGACCATGTTCATCCTGCTGTGCGCCAATCACACGTTGTCTGGCAATCTGCAGCGTAGATGGCTCTTCAAATGAATGGCGCCCAGACCGGCAATCATAAGAATCAAGAAACGTCTGAAATCGCGCTTGCCAAGTACCGGCAAGCCACTGCGGCACAGGAATCCATTGATTTTCTCCTTGCTCACGCTGAGTAATCCCGTCCTGGTTTCGCGGATTCGCCAGATTCACTTGATCGTATGGACTGAGCGGCGAATGATGAAGGGTCTCCGGCGGGCCCGTCGACGCCATAGCACGACAGCTGCTGACGACCGCCAAAACCAACAATGCGGCTACCATCTTATTGGTTCGATGACAAGCCATGCCCAACTCCCGCTCCTTCAAGCTGCCGTGCACACAGTAATACCCCTTCATGACCGATGCCTCATGCGTAAGGACGACACCTGCCCGGATCATCCTTTAGAGTGAACGTATGAAGGAGACAAAACTGCAACAAGCTCGACGACATTTACGAAGCCAGCAAGAAATGCTGGCTCGCTGAGTCTTCCCCTGAAGATGAGGATGGAGCTCAGCTTTCACCGGACGGCCGGGTAATGGAAATGCTCAGTGAGCACACGCTTGAAGGATGGCTGGAAGGATATTTGCTTACGGGTCGTCACGGGTTTTTCTCTACTTATGAAGCATTCGTCCATGTCATCGACTGCATGTTCAATCAACACGCAAAATGACTGGAAAGCTGCAATCATCTTGGCTGGCGGGCAAATATCGCCTCGCTGAATTTGCTCATCACTTCCACCGTCTGGCGCCAGGATCACAACGGGTTCACGCACCAAGATCCTGGTTTTTTAGATCTCGTTGTCAATAAGAGCCCTAATGTGATACGCATATACCTGCCGCCGGACGCCAATTCCCTGCTTTCTTGCGCCGATCATGCACTGCGGAGCGTCAACTACATCAACGTGATTGTATGCGACAAGCAAAAACATTTGCAGTTCATGGATATGGATTTTGCAATAAAGCACTGCACGAAGGGCATCGGCATATGGCCGTGGGCCAGCACCGATGAAGGGCACGAGCCGGATGTAGTGGTGGCCTCAGCAGGCGACATTGCCACGCAGGAAGCCCTGGCAGCAACTGCTCTCTTGCGTGCGGAGTTTCCCGATTTGAAATTGCGCTTCGTCAATGTTGTCGATCTGTTGAGACTGCAGGCGTCGACAGAACATCCGCATGGCCTGACACATCAGGATTTCGACAGCCTTTTTACGACCAATAAGCCGATTATCTTCAACTTTCATGGTTATCCATGGTTGATCCATCGCCTGACGTACAATCGCACCAATCACAACAATTTGCATGTGCGGGGCTGCAAAGAGAAGGGGAACATCAACACGCCATTGGAACTCGCGATCAACAATCAAGTCGATCGCTTCAGCATCGCTATTGATGTTATTGATAGGGTGGACAAACTGAAGGTGATCGGAGCGCATGCCAAATCCAAATTCAAAGACATGCAAATTGATTGCCGTAACTACGCGCACGAATTCGGAATCGACAAGCCGGAAATCGCCAACTGGAAATGGCCCTATTGAGTGGGCGTCTCATTCGCTTGCCAGGGCCGCGCATTGTGGCGCTTCGACGGAAGTAATTGCAAACGCGTGCGTTTGCCAGGGAGTCATGTCCAAATATAATCCGCGTGACGACAAATCACTTCCTGCTCTCCTATACGTTGCCTCACTTAACTGATCGCTGAATTGCCAATCACGATCAGCCATGTCGGCGAAAGGCAATCTGACGTAACACTGGCTCTGGTTAGATGCATAGTTCACCGCAACAAGCAAGCGTCTGTTATTTGCCCCCTCCCAGAGAAAAGACACAAAGCAGCTCCAGGTCCAGTTGTCCTGCCAGGCAGGAAGACATTCCAATAAGTGCCATCGTCCCTGGTGCACTTCATCGAGACGCAACAACTTCAAAAGTCGATTATAGAATTGTTTCAGCTGTTCGTCGAGCGGCTCCACCGGCCCGCGAATCAAATGGGGAGAGATGTGCACTTTCTTTCCTTCGCATTGTCCCTGGTGAAAGAAGCGCATGCCTGGGGACAAATATGAGATCGTTGCCGCCGCCCGATGCTCGTCCCGTGAGAAAGTAGCAGCAGCCCGCGGCTCATCATGATTTTCCAGAAAACGAGTCATCTTGCTTTGGTAGTCTACAGGGGCGCGGAGATGATCGCGCACCGGACCGGCATTACCATCGCGAAGCCTGTCGTAAAGACGTTTGTCATAGGCATAGTCAAATCCTTGCATAAGCAACGTCGACTCAAGATCCCAATACACCTCGGCCATGAAGCAGAAGTCTGGATTACTCTCGCGAACCTTGCAGATGGCCCTGGGCCAGAAGGGCTCGATGGGCTTTCCCCAGGTACGCTCGAACACGTCGGGAAGCAAAAGCATAGCCATGTCGCATCGCACTCCGTCGCACTGAGCGGCTATCTTCGCCAGCTCGCCAAGCATGGCTTCCTGCGCAGCTGGATTCGAATAATCAAGCTGGAGAGTATCAGGCCAACCGGGAAAGTATGGATCGCGTCCGTGAGCAAAAATCATTTCTCCGCCGCGACGCTTCAGCCGCACATAATTCATCGCTTCGCGCTCGAGATCAGCATCATTGCCCGCCATAAAATAGTGGGGATCGGTCTCCACCCACTTATGATCCATTGCCATGTGATTGGGCACAAAATCGAGCATCAAGCGCAGTCCGCGCCGCCTCAAGCGGTCCCTGACCCGAGCTAAAGCGGCGCTTCCCCCCAGACCGTCGCTCACACTGTAATCCGCAACGGCGAACCCCGAGCCTGCAATGTCGTCTTCGCGCAAGTCAGGAAGAGCCTCTTCGAATCCTCTTCGCCAATCGTCGTTCGTTCGAGAGACCAGTCGTCCCGCCTCTCCCGTCTTCCAAACGCTCAGCAGCCAAATCCACTGAAAGCCGATTTGGGCAAGGTAATCGAGTTCTGTTTCCGGAATGTCATCAAGAGTTGCTGGACGTCCCAATCTCCGAGATATTTCTGTAAGCCAGATCCGAGTATTGATCTGATATAAAAGCGGGTGATCTGGTGTCGTCTTTGTCATTCTTTGTCAATGCGCTCCTTCAGGCGTTCTCTAAGTGCCGGGATTGCCGGTGCCTCGAGCGACGTCTCATCCCTTCCAGAAAGCGATGTTGTCTATTTTGTCCACTTCGTCATCCGACAGATCAAAACGCTCGCAATCCAGATCTTCCTTCATATGTCGAGCGCTGCTCGTCCCGGTAAGCGGAAGCATTCCCACTTGCATGGAGAAACGAAACACAATCTGCGCCGGTGTTGCACCATTCTTGGTGGCTAGAGAGCGAACATACGGGTGGGACAGAACGCCGGGATTAGCAGTCAAAAGTGAAAAACCTTGATAGATGATGGCAAAGCGCTCGCAAACATCCCTTACATCTCTGTCCCAACCATGAGAGGCGAAGCAGCGATTTTGCACAACCATCGGTCTTACAGAGGCCTTCTCGCAGAGCAATGAGAGCTGATCTTCGCTCACATTACTCACTCCGATCATTCGTGCCTTTCCAGAGCGATACAGCTCTTCCATCGCTTGCCACACTTCCCAGTCTGATGGCTTCAACCCACTTCGCGAATAAGGACCGTGCAATACGTATGAATCCAGATAATCGGTATGAAGATGGGATAAAGAGCTGTCAAATGACTGCCTGACCTGCGTGGTGAGATCCGCCGCTCGATCGTACGGAGTTCGATGATCCTGCCCGTTGACGGGAGTAAACTTCGTCTGCAAAAAAAAGTCCTGTCGTGAAGCGCCCTTCTTCCATACTTCTTGCAGGGCCTCGCCGACGCGCGCCTCGTCATAATGAATTAGCTGGTTCGCCGTGTCTATGGCTTTGAAACCGGACTCAATGGCCAGCTTGACTAATGATGCAGTCGCTTCCTTCTTCCACGCCGTTCCATACATAAAGGATGGAAGCGATATTTGGTTGTATGTCGTCGGAGCCACTAGCTATCTCTCCCTTCAATCAAAGTCGGACTGACACTCTAAAGACTAAGATCGCACTACAATAACACATGCTGACACGCTGATATCGATTATCAAATCGTCGCCGCGCTTTCCTTTCCCAATTGCGCGGGAAAGGCAATTTTTCTCTATACTATGCAATAAAGACGATGAATAATCATGACCGATTCAGACCATGCCGGGAGCACAAAAGCGGATAGCAAAACTGTCCTTGCAGCGGCTGTGTCGTTTTTTCTGATCGCACTTTCGCTTGCCTCATGCTCAGACCAGCGAACACCGACAGCCGAAAGCCAGGGGAGCAGCGCAACATCTCAGCGCAGCGGAAAGAAAGACGACTTCAGTCCGCTGCTTATAGGACCTGACAAGATGTCCACAAGCGAAACACTCAATCGCTACATGCCCGGCACTCAAGACACAAAGTTTACGTGGCAGGAATATTTGGAAGGAGCTAACAAAGCGCTCAAGCTGCGGGATTATGATTCGGCAGAATATCTGCTCAATGAGGCGATTAAGCTGGCTCCGAACAATGGACAGCTATACTGCCTCAGGGGCCGCGCTCGCTATAACTCAGTGAACTCAGATTATGATTTGGCACTGGCCGATCTGCAAAAAGCAAAAGAGTTAAAAGCCCTGGCAGCAGGCGGATACTCCTACATCGCCGGAATCTACGACACGCGCAAAGAGCCCGACAAAGCAATCGCCACGCTCACCGAGGGCCTTACTCTCTATCCCGAGTCGAAGGAGCTGCACCATTCACGGGCCGTGATTTACGTGTCACTGGGACAGAAATTAAAAGCGAAACAGGACTACGACAAAACCATCGAGCTCGATCCTAAAGATGCATTGCCTTATTTGCTGAGAGCCCAGCTGCTTGAATCGATGGGCAGATTCGAAGAGGCGCTCAAAGACTACACGCAAGCCGCAAAATGGGCAAAGGCGCGTGAGAAAGTTCAGAAGCGCAACCTCGCCTATAAGGGAAGAGCAATGCTTCTCGGTAAATTGGGCAGGCACAAAGAAGCGCTTGCAGTTTTGGATGAAATGTCCAACGTGGAAGGCAGCGATGATGAAACAATCAGATTTCGCGCGGACCAATTTATGGCCCTTAAGATGTACGACAAGGCAATCGCAGAGTACAGCAAATCGATAGACATGGCTCCCGACTTTTCATCAGCCGCTTATGAGTCACGGGCCAAAGCCTATGCGGCCATTGGCAAAGCCGATCTCGCCGCGGCGGATCGTGCAAAAGCCCAGTCCCTGCGCGATGCCCCCGCCGAACAAACGCTGTACAAACACAATCGATAGTCGCTAGCCTAACTTCGCCGCGGTAACTGCACGGATATAGCGGTTGCCGTGGTTCTGGATATGCGTTATGGCTGGAAACCCCGATGTTTTCGTGGGCGTTGGCGGGTG
>DATNRC010000303.1:0-7578 GCA_036703705.1 Candidatus Obscuribacterales bacterium | reverse complement strand
CTGTCTGCACCGAGAACATAGAAGGCAGCAGGTTTTCCTCCTTTGGGGCCGACGCACAAGCTCATTACGCCGCCCGCGGGCAGAGATTTTGCCACCGTCACATAACAAACAGTGGGGTCCATTTTCTTGGTGTCCAGATGTCCTGTCTTGGCAAGCAGCGCGTTGAGCGCCTCCGGATCGCCGCTGTCCCCCCACATTCCGGTTACGTAGGATGGCATCTGCCTGAGGCCGGTAAAGGCATTCTTGTATTCCAGCTTAGGATCCAGCTGAATGAATTCTTCGAAATTTTCCGGATAGCGCTTATTCTCCTCATAGAATTTCTCCAGTGTGGCTGCCACGAGCTTCATGTGCTCCACCACCTTAAACTCCGCGGAGTCATTGGTGTAAAAGTCGGCGCTCTCCGGGTAGATGATCCCTGCATCAGTCTTCAGGCAATAAGGGGCATTGGAGTTCTGCCCGCCAATAAGGAAAAGAATCCCCTCGACGGGATTGCTGAGGGTCTGATAACGAATCTGCGCTGTTGTGGTGCCGCGCGTCAACTCAGCTTTTCCACCGGCAAGGAAGTGAATCTTTCTGTCCCCATCTATGGTGGCAAAGTCTTGCTCCGCTTTGACGACGGCTCCCTCTCTGCCTCCCGTCACCGCACAATAGATGGCGCCGCCGACCATGGTGACGAAGATGAGAAGCGAGCAGGCAACCAGGGCGGAGATAATCATGCCTGATTGTCCGATTGATTTAAGATGGGCGGAGGATTTCTCAGCCGTATCGTATTCAAGGGCGGTGGGATAGAGCGATTGAGCAGCTTGAGCAGCCTTGGCGCGATCTTTCTGCTCTCTTTTGGGCTGCCCGAGCGCGACATATTCTCCGGTCGGCCTTTCGTTTCTTGCAGGCGGTGGCGGCTCGCCGGCCATTTCGGCGGCCTTCTTGCGGCAAAGCTCGGCTTTCCGCTCCAGGTCGTGAATCAATCCTGACTCCGGCTGCGCCTGCCTGAGGAAGTTGCAGTAAGCCTCGAGCAAATTGAGAAGAAGAGGATCGCCGATGCTCAGATTGGTCTGGGCAAGATCGAGCGAGCGCTTGAAATGTTTTGCTGCCTCATCGAACTCTTGCAATTTTTCATGCGTTTTGGCCACTTTCAAATTCGCGGTTATCACCGACGGCACGTCGTGGGCGCCCAGTTTTTCTCGAATGGCAAGCAGACGCGTGTACTGGTTGAGGGCAAGCAGATAACGGCTCTGAAAATAGTAGGTATCGCCTAAACCCAACAAGCAGGCGGCAGTATCTAAATTCTCGCCCGGGAAGATATGGTCTAATTTGCTGAGGCATTGCTTGTAAAGCTCTTCTGCCTCTTGAAATTTAGATTGCCAATAAAGATTTTGCGCAGTGCTTAGCTGTGCTCGACATTGCTTTATTTGAGACTCTATGTCGTCTGCTGCCACCGGGAAGTCTTGCCGCGAGAACCAGATCGTTAAGTGTCGCCTCTATACTTATACCCGAACTGGCGGCGGCAGTTTTTAAGAAATCCCCGACAGCGTTATAGGATTACACTGACGATTGTTGCTTCAGCGCTTCTACACATGGATCGCAAAGCTCCGGCTCTTCGCGGTCTTTGCCTACGGAAGTGGAAAACTTGCGGCAGCGCGGACATTTGCTTCCTTCGGCGGAAAGAACGAGCACGGTGATTCCGCTCTCCGAGACCTCCGAGAGCTTGCCTTCAGCATATTTCCCATTAGGAGTCTCTTCTACGCCCGCCTGTGAAGTGATGAAGAAGCCGGGCAGGTTTTCTCCCAGCGACATCACCTTTTCGCGAAGCTCTTGATTCTCGATGGCCAAAACTACCTTTGCTTCCAGGGAGCTTCTTATTTTGCGCTGCGCTCTTGCTTGCTCCAGAGCTTTGTTCACCGTGCTCCTTACGTCAATGAGATCTTCCCAGAAGGCGGAAAGCTTGCTGTTGATGTAGCGGGCGGATGGTGCGGGAAAGTCTGTGAGAAGCACGCTTTCGCCAAATCCTCGGAATGTTTTTATCGGTTGAGGAATATGCTCGAAAATATCTTCGGCAAGATGCGGTGTCACCGGGACAAGCAGGCGCACCAGCACGTTCAATATTTCTTCCAAAACGGTCTGAGCCGCTCGCCTCGTGGCAGAGTTCTTGGCGCTCGTGTAGAGGCGGTCTTTGAGGATGTCGAAGTAGAAGCTCGACAGATCGACGACGCAGAAATTTTGCAGCAGTTGATAATACTTGAAGAATTCGAAACGGTCGAAATCTTTGATCACCTCTTCCACGAGGTCGTTCAAGCGGTGCAGAATGAATTGATCGAGGTTGTTCAACTGCTCGTAAGGAAGAGCGTCCGTTGCCGGATCGAAGTCATTCAGCGTGCCGAGAAGATAGCGCGCGGTGTTGCGCAGCTTTCTGTACACTTCAGCCAGTTGCGCCAGCATATTCTTGCCGATCGGTATATCGTCGGTGTAATTCACCGATGCCACCCACAAGCGCAGAACATCGGCACCACATTGCTTGATAACTTCCTCGGGCTCGACGACGTTGCCGAGTGATTTGGACATTTTGCGGCCCGTTTCGTCTACCACGAAGCCGTGCGTGAGGACGGTTTTGTAAGGCGCTCTGTTGTTGACGGCCACGCTTGTCAAAAGCGATGATTGAAACCACCCGCGGTGCTGGTCGCTTCCTTCCAGATAAAGCTCGCAGGGTGTTCCTTTCAGCTCAGGGCGCTGATCTATGACACCGTAGTGAGTTGTTCCGGAATCGAACCAGACGTCCATGATGTCGGTTTCTTTCTCCAGCTCTTTGCTGCCGCATTCAGTGCATTTGGCCAGCTCGCCCAGCAATTGTTTGGCGTCCTTTTCCCACCAGGCGTCGGAGCCTTCGCGCTCGAAAACATCCGCCACTTTGC
The DNA here is from genome assembly GCA_036703705.1 of Candidatus Obscuribacterales bacterium. Classification (GTDB taxonomy): domain Bacteria; phylum Cyanobacteriota; class Vampirovibrionia; order Obscuribacterales; family Obscuribacteraceae; genus DATNRC01. The sequence continues at coordinate 4,672 of DATNRC010000303.1, read as the reverse complement.
CGATGCTTTCAGCAGTCATCAGCGGTTTTTTGCAGCTCTTGCAATAGAAAACCGGAATCGGCACTCCCCAAGCGCGCTGCCTGCTGATACACCAATCGGACCGATTCTCTACCATGTTGTAGATTCTGTTGCGCCCGGACTCGGGTATCCACTTAACGGTGTCTATGGCTGCCAGCGCTTCTTTGCGGAAGCCGTCGACAGAGGCAAACCATTGCTCTGTGGCCCGGAAAATGAGCGGCTTCTTGCACCGCCAGCAGTGCGGATAGCTGTGGCTGTATGTGCTGTGATGGAGAAGTTTGCCCAGTCCTTGCAAATGATCGACGATCGGCTGGTTGGCTTTGTCGTAGCGCTGACCTTTGAAGATGCCTGCTTCCTCAGTAAACACCCCTCGTTCGTCCACTGGAGAGACGACGCCCAGTTTGTATTTCATACCGAGCTCGAAGTCTTCCGGACCATGGCCTGGTGCTGTGTGCACGCACCCTGTTCCGGCGTCGGCTGTGACGTGCGCGCCAAGCACGACGAGGCTGGTCCTGTCGATGAAGGGATGCGATGTCTTTATGTGCTCCAGCTCTTTTCCTGAGGCGGTGCCAATCGTGTTGGTGTCGCCGTCCTTGAAGCCGAGCGTCTCAAGAAATGCATCCTTCAACGGCTCGGCAACTATGAGCACACCGTGCTCCCTGGTCTCGATGAAATGGTAGGTGAATTCCGGGTTAAGCGCCACGCCGAGATTGGCGGGGAGTGTCCATGGTGTTGTTGTCCAGATGACGAAGCTGACCTGATATTCGCCTTGCGCAAAGAAAGGCAGGCGCGAACGCGACTCTTCATTGACCTCGAATTTGACGTAGATCGAATGCGATGAATGGTCCTGGTATTCGACTTCCGCCTCGGCAAGCGCCGTCTCGCAATTCGGGCACCAGGACACCGACTTCAATCCTTTGTAGAGGAAGCCCCTGGTCGCCATTTTGCCGAAGACGCGAATCTGCGCAGCCTCGAATTTGGGATCGAGAGTGATGTATGGATGCTCCCAATCGCCCCAAACGCCCAGGCGAATGAAGTTTGCTTCTTGTCCTTTCAGATTGCCAAGGGCGAATTCACGGCAGCGCTTGCGCAGCTCGACCGGCGACATGGCATGGCGACCTCCTTTGACGTCCTTCAAGACTGCGTTTTCGATGGGCAAGCCATGGCTGTCATAGCCGGGCACGTAAGGCGAGTAAAAACCCTTCTGCGATTTGTACTTGGTGACGATGTCCTTGAGTATTTTGTTGAGCGCGGTGCCGATGTGAATCTTGCTGGAGCTCAAGTAAGGCGGCCCGTCATGAAGAACGAATTTGTCGCAGTTCGCTCTTTTCTCGAGGCTTTTTTCATAGACCTTGAGCTCTTGCCAGCGTCTTTGAATCTCGACATCACGCACGGCGCTGTTGGCTTTCATAGGAAAGGACGTCTCGGGCAAGTTTACGTTGTAGTCTTTCTCCGACTTGGTCTTTTCGGTCATGATTGGCTCCGCTTGTGACATGATTGGCTCCGACGGCTCTGGGATTTTAAGGGGCGACTAAGGAAACCGCCAACGTGTTGACGCTGGCGGCAGTAATTCTCGATTGAACCTGCAGCCAGCCTCTCAGCTAATAATAATGATCGATGAAGACGGGGCTGACGGCATGAGGTTCTTTAACTTCCGGAACGGGGACTTCAGTTGGTGAGAGGCCGACTGAGGCCGGCTATGACCGACTAAGGGCCGATTATGACAGGATAGTAAGCCCCATTAAGGATCGTCAAGCGCCTTCAAGAGCCGGTTAATGAATCTTATATCGCTGTTTCACCGGATTTAGTACACTTAACGTCTTGAAGTGCGTCATGCACTTGCTGATTTGAACGCCGGAATGGAGTGCTGAGCTTGAACTTAAGCCGAAAGATTGCTTTTCGCGCCGCGCTGGAAGCTGGAAAGCTGCTCAAGGAGCGCCTGGGTGATGTGCGGACAATCGACTACAAAACCGCATTCAACATCGTCACTGACGTTGATAAGGCGTCGGAGCGCAAGATTATCGAGATATTGAAGAGCGAATTTCCCGATGATGAAATGCTTGCCGAGGAAGGCGGGCTTACAAAGGGCACACCGAGGAACGGAGCAAAACGCAGATGGCTCATCGATCCTCTGGATGGCACGACGAATTTTGCTCACACTTACCCTTTTTTTGCAGTGTCGATTGGTCTTGAGGAGAACGGCGAGAGGGTGCTCGGCGTTATATACAATCCGCTGAGCGATGAGCTTTTCTGGGCGGAGAAAGGAGAAGGCGCCTGGCTCAACGATGAGAAAGTGAGCGTGTCGGATACACCGTCTTTAAAGACGAGCTTGCTTGCCACGGGATTTCCACCGGATACGAGGAAAGCGCCGAGATCCAACATGAGTCAGTTCAAAACGTTGACTGACATGTGTCATGGGGTAAGGCGCGACGGTTCCGCTGCGCTCGACCTTGCATTCGTTGCCGCAGGCCGCATCGATGGATTTTGGGAAATGAAACTGGCGCCCTGGGATGTCGCCGCAGGAAGTTTGATTGTTGAAGAAGCAGGAGGACGTGTCACTGATCTTGCCGGCGGACCGCTGGACATGACTACAGGACACATTCTTGCCACCAACGGCAAGATTCATGCAGAAGTGCTCGATGTTCTGCGCGAATTGGAAAAGGAAGTCACGTTCCATGAGCCGGCGTAGAGCCTCACGTAGGACCTCACTTTATCTCCAACTGCTGGGACCATAACTGATGCAAAAAACTCTCCACCGTGAGCAGTGTAATACCGTCCGTAGTGACACGCTCCATAGTATCGTGGCTCACCATCAGGCGTTGCTTGAAATCGTGGTCGGCACTCAATGCCCTTAGCGGTGTCAGGTCCGATTCTTTGACGCGCCTCGTTGCTTTGACTTCAATAGCCACGGAGCGGCCGACAATGAAATCTACTTCCAGACTCGTGTAAGTGCGCCAGTAACTCAGTTTGCTCTTGAGGCGATGAATGTCCAGATATGCTTGCAACTCGAGAAAGACAAGGTGCTCCAGTGCCTGTCCGTACTCGGTCGTAAAGGGTGCTATCTGAAAGCGCCCCTGCAGTGCGTTTGCAACACCGATATCGAAGAAAAAAAACTTGGGTGTCGTAACTGCTTTGCGGCTATATCCTGCCCGAAATGGAGGAAGCAAAGTTCCGACAAGCGTGTCACTCAGTACTTCGTAGTAGCTCTGGACGGTGCGCGGAGGTACTTGAGCATCTGACCCAACTTTCGTGAAATTCACTACCTGACCGTTCGTGAGAGCGGCCACTTCCAGAAAGCGGGAAAAACTCTGGATGTTGCGTGCGATTCCTTCAGCCTGAATCTCTTCTCGGAGATAGGTGCCGGTGTAGGCATCAAGAAGTTCTTCCGGAATTTCAGAGAGGTATATTCCTGGCAGTGAACCATAGCATAGACGGCGACTGAGGTCGTGCTCTTGAAACTCCGGGAAGATCAATGGATGCATTCTGCACATCAATGCTCTGCCGCCCAGAAGATTCGCTCTGCCCCTCATCAGCTTGCGCGCGCTGCTTCCCGTGAGTATGAATCTCAATTCCTTTCTACTGTCCATAAGATTCTGGATCTCATCGAGAAGGACCGGCAACTTTTGCACTTCGTCAACGATCACCATTCGATCGCTTGGCTTTAGAATCAGCCGCAGATCCTCGGGATGTGCGCTCAGCCTGCGAAAAAGCGTCTGGTCCAGCAAGTTGAAGTATCTTGCTTGAGGAAAGGTCTCTTTCAGATAGGTCGTCTTCCCTGTCTGGCGTGGTCCGAAGAGGAACAAGGAACTGTGCTTGACCAAATCTGAGAGGTTCAGGCGCCTGACAAAGTGCATTCTTTAAAATTAGCATATCTATTGCGGATTTTCAACGAAAATCCGCATCAGCGATGCGAATCATTCATTCTTTCCTGCGGAGCAGGTTTCGTAGGCAGTAAGAAGTTGATTGTATTTGTTGCGTCGCATTACTATTTTGAAAACGTCAATCAGCATGCGAAAAGGATCGGTGAAGATGTTCACCTTGGAGCCTGTCACATTGCTCCAGTTGATTGCTACTTCTGCGATTTTGTAGCCCTTTACGCGCGCGAGATAAAGAATCTCCACATCAAATGCATATCCGCCCAGACTGGACACCGAGAAGAGCTCGCGCCCGATTTCGCGTTTGAAGAGTTTGAAACCACATTGAGTGTCATAAATCCCCGGCAGGATCAACCATTGAACAATGATATTGAATGTGTTTCCCATGTGCTTTCTGTGCAGATGAGCATTGACGCGCGTTTCCGGATCGGGCTTGTTTCTTGAGCCAATGGCAATGTCAGCGCCTTTTGAGATGGCGTCCTCAAGCCGCTTGAACTCACCGATGGGAGAGGCGCCGTCAGCATCGTCCAGCAGCAAGAGATCGCCTTTCGCTGCCAGCATGCCGATCCTTACCGCATGGCCTTTTCCTCGGTTCGGCTTGAAGGAGATGAGCGTCACTCCCTCGTGATTGGAGGCAAAGTCAGTCACTACTTTCGCCGTGCCGTCTGTACTGCCGTCGTCTACGACAAGGATTTCGAAGTCGATATTCAGTCCCGAGAGATAGCCGTGCACCGAAGACAAAGTAGCCGGCAGGCGGTTTTCTTCGTTGTAAGCTGGAA